>NZ_JBHUAF010000005.1:0-59387 GCF_042789895.1 Kitasatospora sp. NPDC056783 | reverse complement strand
TGGCGCCATGGGGCGCCAGGACCGCAGCGACAGCAGTGGCGGGAGCGCGGGTCGTACCGGTATCGGCTCCTACTGCCCCGTGATCGCCTGGGCGCGCTGCCTCAGATCCTCGGGAACGTCATCCCGCTGGGCGACATCGCGGACCAGGTCCCGCACCTCCGCCTCCTTGTCCGCGGAACCCTCGTCGTCGCTGTTCTCGTCTTCGCCCGCGCTGTTGATGGCGAGGAAGGTCATGGTGTGCTCCTTGCTCCGGTGGGGCTCCTCTGGTCGGTACAGGATCCTGGCGGTCGGGCAGGCACCGTGGGTGGATCCGCCGCCCAAGCCGTTCGAAAGAGTGAAAGCCGGGGCCCGGACGGCCTCGTCGAACGGCACACCGGCCGCCGTCGCACACGCGCCGGAGACAAATGTTTAGTTTTCAACTATAGTTGGCGATGCCGACCAGGCGATCCGAACGCACGAGGAGGAACACCATGGAGCCGTCCGTCACCGACAACGCCGAGAAGTCCCGCTTCGAGATCCACGACGACGGCGAGCTCGCCGGCTTCGCCGAGTACCACCGGTCCGGCAACGAGATCGCCTTCATCCACACCGAGATCGACCCCCGCTTCGAGGGCCGCGGCCTCGCCGGACGGCTGGCCCGCGCCGCACTGGACACTGCACGCGACCAGCAGCTCGCCGTCCTCCCCTACTGCCCCTTCATCCGGGGCTGGATCACCAAGCACCCCGAGTACACCGACCTCGTCCCCACCACCCACCGCGCCCGGTTCGGCCTCTGAAACCCCGACACCATCAAGGCCGCCCCTCATGCGGACCATGAAGGGCCCTTCGGAGCCCTCGGTGGGACCACGGTCCCGGCCGGCGGATGCGTACGGCTATCGAGGGTGCCGGAGACCGCCGCGCAGGGCGCCCGTGATCGGGGCGATGGCCTGCGGGAAGTCGAGGCAGTGGTGGGGGACGGGAAGGACGTGGTGAACGAGGGGGTGGCGGGTCATCGGCTGCCAGCGCGGTGCCGAGGCGGCGGGGACGATGGTGTCGTCGCGGGCCGTCCACACGGTGACGGGGTACTCCAGCGCCCTCGGGCGCGGCCCGTAGCCGTAGGCGTCGATCAGGGTGAGGTCGGAGCGGACGGCTCGTAGCGCCACGCGTCGCTCCGGCGCACGTTCGTCGCCGGGGAGCGGGATGGCGAGGGCCTCGGCCAGTTCGGCCAGGGAACCATCGGTCAGCGAACGGCAGTTCAGGTCGAAGGCGGCGTACTCGGGCGGAGAGAAGGCGGCGCACACGTGCAGGGCGAGGGCCGGGCGCCCGCGTCGTTCCAGGTACCAGGCGACCTCGTACCCGATGACGGCCCCCATGCTGTGCCCGAGGATCACCAGGGGCTCCGTCACGTGGAAGGCCACGGCCTCGGCCAGCTGGGCGGCGAAGTCGGCGAGATCGGCGGCCGGCTCCCGCTCGTCGGCGCCCCGGCCGGGGTACCGCGCGGTCAACGCCCGTACCACGGAGGTGAGATGACGTGGCCACAGTGCGAAGTCGGCGACGCCCCCGCCCACTCCGGGGAGCAGCAGCACGGCGACTTCGGCTTCGGACCATCCCGTCCCGGCCGACAGGTCCCACAACGGGCCGTCGCCGAGCGCTCCGCCTCTCACGGCATCACTCTATCGGAGGATCACCGGGCACCTCCGGATACCCGGGCGTCCGCGCGGGGAAGGATCGGGCCGCATCGGATCGGGGCGTTGACGGGGAGCGGCAATGGGACGTGCGGCGAACATCGGTGGTGGCGGCGTCCACGTGCACGATGTGGCGGTCGTCGGGGTCTCCTGCCGTCTCCCCGGCGGCCTGAACGACCTCGATTCGCTGTGGTCGGCCCTTATCGAGGGCAGGGACCTGGTCACCCGGATGCCCGCCGAGCGCTTCGACGCGCAGGAGTTCACGGACGTGAATCCGCTTCGCCCGGGGCGCAGTTACACGGCGGCGGCCGGGGTGCTCGACGACATCGCGGGCTTCGACGCGGAGTACTTCTCCCTGTCCCCGCGCGAGGCGGCCCGGATGGATCCGCAGCAGCGGCTGCTGCTGGAACTGGCGGCGGAGAGCCTGGACGACGCCGGCCTGGCCCCCGAGGGACTCGCCGGTTCCGGCACCGGGGTCTTCGTCGGGGTGTCCAACCACGCCTACGGCAACCTCCAGCTGAGCCGGTTGGAGACGGTCGACCGGCACACGATGACCGGCCTGGCGACCGGCAACACCGCGGGCCGGCTCTCGCACGCCTTCGACCTGCGCGGCCCGAGCCTGGCTGTGGACACCGCCTGCTCCTCCAGCCTGACGGCCCTTCACCAGGCCTGCGGGTTCCTCGCCTCCGGCGGGGGACTGGCCCTCGCCGCCGGGGTCAACATCCTGATCGGTCCGCACGAGTTCGTCGGCTTCGCCAAAGCCTCGATGCTCTCGCCCACCGGCCGCTGCCGGACCTTCTCCGCCGCCGCCGACGGGTTCGTACGGGCCGAGGGCGGGGTGGTGCTCGTCCTCAAACCCCTCGACCGGGCCCTCGCCGACGGCGACCGCGTCCACGGCGTGATCGTGGCCACCGGCGTCAACAGCGACGGCCGCACCCCGGGTCTGGCCCAGCCCAGCGCGCGGGCCCAGGCCGCCCTCCTGCGCCGGGTGTACGGCACGCCCGGCCCGGACGCCCGCGAGCTGCTGTACCTGGAGGCACACGGCACGGGCACCCCGGTCGGCGACCCGCTGGAGTGCGAAGCCGTGGCGGCGGCCCTGACGAACCGGTGCTCCCCCCGTCGGCCGCTGCCGATCGGGTCGGTCAAGACCAACCTCGGGCACCTGGAGTCCGCCTCGGGCCTGGCGGGGCTGCTCAAGGCGGTCCTCGTCCTGCGGCACCGCGTCCTCCCGCCGTCCCTGCACGGGCTGCCGGTCAACCCGGCCATCGACTTCTCCGGCCTGGGCCTGGCGCCCGTGACCGCGCCTGTGCCGCTCGCCGCCGGGCCGGGCGGGCTGGTCGGCGTGAACTCCTTCGGGTTCGGCGGCTCCAACGCCCATGCCGTCCTCGCACCGGCACCCGCGCCGCCGCCGCGGAACGGTCCCCCTGCCGGTCCCCGCCCCGTCCTGGTCAGTGCCCGCTCCCCAGCCGCGCTCCCCCGGGCCGCCGCCGAACTCGCCGACCACCTCGAAACGGTGGACGGCAGCGCGTTCTACGACCTCGCCCACACCACGACGGTGCGGCGCGGTCGGCACCCCTTCCGCACGGCCGTCGTCGCCTCGGACGCCCGGACCGCCGCCGCCCGTCTGCGCGACGTGGCCGACGCCCCGCCCGTACCGGTGCCGACGAGCGGCGCGGTCGCCTTCGTCTACTGCGGCAACGGCGCCCAGTGGGCCGGCATGGGGCGTCAGCTGCTGACCGCTCCGGCGGACGGCGGGGCGACCGACGGGGCGGCCGCCTTCCGGCATGCCGTCGGCGAGGTGGACGCGGCCCTGGCCCCGCTGCTCGGCTGGTCGGTCCTCGACGAACTGGCGCACGGCACCGATACCGCCCGGCAGGCACGGACGGAAGTGGCCCAGCCGCTGCTCTTCGCCGTGCAGGTGGGGCTCACGGCGGCGCTGGCCGCGTACGGGGTGCGCCCGGCGGGCGTGGCCGGGCACAGCGTGGGCGAGGTCGCCGCCGCCCACGCCTGCGGCGCCCTGGACCTGGCCGCCGCCGCGCGGGTCGTCGCCCACCGCAGCCGGGCCCAGGCCCGTACGGCCGGGTCCGGGCGCATGGCGGCCGTGGGACTGTCCCCCGACCGGGCACGGGAGGAGCTGTCGGCCTTCGGCGGCGCCCTGGAGGTGGCCGCCGTCAACAGCCCGCAGGACGTCACGGTCGCCGGTGACGAGGCCGCCCTCAACCGGCTGGCCCGCCGACTGGCCGGGCAGGGAGTCCACTTCCGTCTGCTGGAGCTCGACCACGCCTTCCACACCGCCCGCATGGACCCCGTCGAAAAGGACCTGCTCACCGCCCTGGACGGACTGCGGCCGGGCCCCGCACGGACCGCGTTCGCCTCCACCGTGACCGGTGCCCTGCAGCCGGGCCAGGACCTGACGGCGCGGTACTGGTGGGACAACGTCCGCCGCCCGGTGCTGCTGCCGAACGCGGTGAGGGCACTGACCGGCCAGGGCTGCGGCGCCTTCGTGGAGATCGGCCCGCACCCCGTCCTCGGCCACTACCTGCGCCGTGTGCTCGCCGCGGACGGCACAGCCCCCACCGTGGTCCTGCCCACCCTCACGCGGGGGCGCGCCGACGTCGAGGCCCTGGAACGGACCGTCGCCGCGCTGCTCGCCGCCGGAGCCCAAACCGACACCGGCGCCTTCTTCCCCGTACCGGCCCGGGTGCTGAGCCTGCCCGCCTACCCCTGGCAGCGGGAACACCACTGGCACGGCTCTCCCGACTGGTTCGGGCACGGCTGCGGCGACGGCCGGCGCCACCACCCCCTGCTCGGCGAACGCACCTCCCACCCCGAGCCGCTGTGGCAGCTGCGGATCGACCCGAGCCGGGACCGGTGGCTCGCCGACCACGTCGTCACCGGCACCGCCGTCCTCCCCGCCGCCGCCTTCGCCGAGGCGGCCCTGGGCGCGGGCCGCCTCCACCACCAGTGCCCCGTGCAACTGGAGGACCTGGCCGTCGAACGCGCCCTCCCCCTGCCCTTCGACGACCCCGCCATGGACATCCGCCTCCAGACCTCGCTCGACGCGGCCGACGGCACGGTCCGCATCGCGAGCCGTGACGGCACCGGTCCCTGGCGCACCCACGCACGCGGGGTGATCCGCCGCCTCCTGCGGGAACGCCCTCCGGCCGAGGACCTCGCCGCGCTGCGGGACCGCATCACCGGCGCGGTCTGCGCGAGCGAAGCCCGGGCCCGGGCCGCCGCCGCGGGCATCGCCTACGGCCCCGCCTTCGAAGTCCTCACCACCCTGCGCGTCGGCGACGGCGAGACCCTCGCCCGCTACGCCCTGCCGGACCCGGACGGCCGAGCGGCGTACGTCCTGCACCCCGTGCTGCTCGACGGCGCGCTCCAGGCAGGCGCGCCCCTGCTCACCCACGGCGGCGACGGGCCCGACGCCCTCTTCCTCCCCTCGGCCGTCGCCGCCCTGCGGGTGTGGGAGGAAGCACCCGCCGAGGGCTGGGTGCACGTACGCCACCGCGACGCGAGCTCACGCGAGGTGTGCTGGGACGTCCGCCTGCTCGACGACCAGGGCCGGGTCACCGCCGAAGCCGACGGCTGCCGGCTGCGCCGCTTCGAGGCCACCGGCACCGCACCCGCCCACCTGACGACGGTCCTGCGCGCGTCGCCCGGCCACCAGCCCGGTTCCCTCGCGCCCCCGCCCGGAATCCCCGCGCCCCGCGACCTGGTCCGCGCGGCCCGGCACGCACTCGACGGACCGGCCTGGGACACCGAGCGGTACGCCGACGCCACGCTGCTGGCCGATCGGCTCGCGGCGCACTTCACCCTCCGCGCCGTCCGTGCCGTGGCCCCCGACGCCGCCTCGTACAGCCCCGAGACCCTGATCGCCGCCGGTGTGCTCCCGGTCCACCGCCGCCTGGTGCAGGCCTCGCTCCGCCAGGCCGAACGCGCGGGCGTCCTGGAACGCGGCGACGACGGCACCTGGACGGCGGCCGTGCGCCCCGATCCCGGCGCCGCCCTCGCGCGGCTGGTGCGAGCACACCCGGAATGCGCCACCGAAGCCGTCCTGCACTCCCACTGCGGCGCCGTGCTACCCGAGGTGCTGCTCGGCCGCAGGGACGCCGTAGCCCTGCTCTTCGACGAGAACACCCGTCACTGGGTCGAGGACTACTACGCCGCCACCACCGTCACACGGCGCTGCAACGCCCTGGCCGCCGGTGTCGTCCGCGAGCTCACCCGGCACTGGCCCGCCGGCCGGCCGCTGCGCGTCCTGGAAGTCGGCGCCGGCACCGGAGGCCTGACCGCGGCGCTCCTCGACGTCCTGCCGCCGGGGCGCACCCACTACACCTTCACCGACCTGTCCGACACGTTCTTCCCGCGCGCCCGTGCCCGCTTCGCCGGTCACGACACCATCGTCCACCGGCCGCTCGACCTGGACCGCGACCCCGAATCCCAGGGATACCGGCCGGGTTCGTACGACCTCGTCGTGGCCGGCAACGTCCTGCACGCCACCGCACGGCTGCGCGAGAGCACGGGACGGGTCACGCGCCTGCTCACCGAGGGCGGGCACCTGGTGGCCGTCGAGACCCACACCCTCGACCGTCTCCTGCCCTGCTTCGGTCCCCTGAGGAGCTTCTGGCACACCGACGACCCGGACCTGCGCCCCGACTCCCCGCTCCTGACCGCCACACAGTGGCAGGACCTGCTCACCGGCCAGGGCTTCGACGCCGCCGCCGGGCTCGGCGAGGACGGGTCGGACGCCGACCACCGCGAGACCGACTACTCCGTCCTCGTCGCCCGACGCGCCGCCGACCGGCCCCGCGCCGACACACGTACGGTCACCGACGCCCCCGCCCAACCGGCGTCCCCCGCCCCCACGACCTCGTGGATCATCGCGACCGAACGCCCCGGCACCCCGCTCGTCCGGTCGCTCCTCGCCGCGCTGCGCGCCACCGGCCCCGCCCCGGTGACCGTCGTCCGGGCCACGACCGACCCCGAGGAATGGGTCGGGCACCTGCGCGCCGACCCGGCGCGCCCCGCGCTGGTTCTCCTGTTCACGGACTCCGGCGGCTCCGGGGTGACGGCATCCGACGACGGCCGGGAGACGCTTGACGAGGCCGTGACCCGCACCGCCGTCCTGCGCGCCGTGGCCCAGGCCTGCGCCCGGCTCCCGCCCGCCGTCGACCCCCTGCTGTGGCTGGTCACCCGCCCGTCCGGCGCGCTGCCCACGGCGGGCGCCCAGCCCTTCCCCCCGGACTGCGTGCCCTGGGCGGTGTCACGCAGCCTCGCCAACGAGAAGCCCCGGCCGGGCGTCCGACGGCTGGCACTCGAACCGGGGCCGTCCGCGACGCTCGACGCGCGGCGGCTGGCCGTCGAGCTGACGACGCCCACGACGGAGGACGAGATCGTCCTCACCCCGGCCGGACGATTCGTCCCCCGGCTGCGCGAACTGCCCGCGCCGACCGCCCCCGCGGGCCGGCGCCCGTACCACCTGCGCCTGCTCCGGCCCGGCCTCGGACACTCCCTCGACTGGATCCCGGCATCCGACCCGCCGGCCCCCGGTCCCGGCGAGCTCGTGATCGAGGTGCGGGCGGCCGGGCTCAACTACCGTGACGTGCTGCTGGCCACCGGCTCGCTGCCGCCGGGCGCGGAACCCTCCCCACCCGGCGAGCACAGCCTCGGGCTGGAGGCCTCCGGCATCGTCACCGCCGTCGGGGAGGGAACCTCGCTCCGGGTGGGGGAACGCGTCTTCACCTGCGTGCCCGGAGCGCTGTCCTCACACCTCCTCGTGCCCGCGGCAGCCACCGGACGCATGCCGGACGGCATGACGTTCACCGAGGCCGCGACCCTGCCCGTCGCCTTCTTCACCGTCCAGCACTCCCTGGAGCACCTGGCCCGCCTCACCGCCGGGGAGACGCTCCTCCTGCACGGCGCCGCCGGCGGCGTGGGACTCGCCGCCCTCCAGTACGCCCACCACGTCGGAGCCCGGATCATCGCGACGGCCGGCAGCCCCGCCAAACGCAACCTGCTCGAACTGCTGGGCGCCGAACACGTCCTGGACTCCCGCACCCTCGCCTTCGCCGACCAGGTACGGGAACTCACCGACGGCGAGGGCGTCGACGTCGTCCTCAACTCGCTCGCCGGCGAGGCCATCAGCCGCAACCTCGGCGTGCTCCGCCCCGGTGGCCGCCTCGTCGAACTGGGCAAGCGCGACATCCACACCGGCGGTCGGCTGGCCCTGCGCGCCTTCCGCAACAACCTGTCGTTCCACGCCGTCGACGCCCTCCGACTGCTCTCCCGGCAACCGGAGCTGTCCGCGCGCCACTTCGACGCCCTCACCCGGCGCGTCCAGCAGGGCGTCTACCGCCCGCTGCCGTACCACCTCCACCCCGCCCACGACGTGACGGACGCGTTCACGCGACTGCGCCGCTCGCACCACGTCGGCAAGGTCGTCGTCACCCTCGACTCCGCACCGCGCCTTTCCGAACCGCCTCGCCGCCTCGTCTGCGACCCCACCGCCACCTACCTCGTCACCGGTGGTCTCACCGGCCTCGGCGCCGAGGTCGCCGGCCTCCTCGCCCAGCGCGGAGCCCGCCACCTGGCCCTGCTCTCCCGCCGCGGCTCCGCCACGCCGGGCGCCGACACCCTGGTGGCCGCACTGGCCCGCACGGGCGCCACCACCACGGCGTACGCGGCGGACGTCGCCGACCCCGACGCACTCGGCGACGTCCTCGCCCGCATCGCCGCCACCGGGCACCCCCTGCGCGGCATCGTCCACTCCGCCATGACCGTGGGCGACGCCCTGCTGACCGAGCTGGACGACGCGACCGTCGAATCGGTCCTCACTCCGAAACTCCGCGGCACCCTGCTCCTGGACCGCCTCAGCCGCGGCCTCCCGCTGGAGTTCTTCGTCGTCCACTCCTCCGTCTCCGCCACCGTCGGCCACCGCGCCCAGGCCGCCTACGCCGCCGGCAACCTCGCCATGGAGGGCGTCGTCCGCGCCCGCCGGGCCGCGGGCCTGCCAGGCCTGTCCATCGGCTGGGGACTCATCGGCGAGATCGGCAGCGCGGCGTACGAGGAGGTCAGCCGGGTACTGGAACGGATGGGCCTCGCCCCCATGCGCACCGACCGGATCCTCGCCGCCCTCGAAGACCTCATGACCCGCCCACACCGCGAACCCGGCGACACCGACACCCGGTCCGCGGTCGACGACCACGAGCAATCCGCCCTCCTGGTCGGCCACTTCGACTTCGCCCGCCTCGCCACGGTCCTGCCCGCCGTCCGCGCACCACGCTTCACCGCCGTCCTGCCCGCCCGGGATTCCGGCAACGTCCGCGCCGTCGCCCGACGCCCCCACGGCCCCGGGGACGCCCCCGCCCCCGGCCGGGCCGAACTCGCCGACCTGCTCGCGGCCCTCGTCGCCCGCATCACCCACCGCTCACCCGAGCGCGTCGACCGGTCCCGGGGGCTCGACGCGCTCGGCCTGGACTCCCTCATGGCCACCGAACTGGTGGTCGCCCTCCAACGCGAACTGGGCATCGACCTCCCCACCATCGAGGTCATCAACGCCGGCAGCGTCAACGACCTCGCCCACCGCCTCCAGGGCCTCCTGGGCCCAGCCGCAGCCCACCCGTGACCCCTGCGGCACCCATGCCCCGCCCAGGAGGCGGACGGCCCTCCGCCGCGCAGGCTCAGGGACCTCACGGCGAACCTGGTGAGCTGGGACAACGACCTGTACTCCACGCCAAGGGGACCGCGGGCGGCCAGGACCGCCACAATCTGGTCGAGGTCCTGGCCCGCCACCGCCGCTGCACCCCGGCCGAGGCCCGACAGGCGGCCGTCGCCATGCGTGACGCCGAGATGCGCGCGTTCGTCGAGCTGAGCCGAACCGTCCACGCGAACGGCGGCGACGCGGCCTCCGCGTACGCCCGGAGCCTCGGGCTATGGCTGCGCGGGCACATCGACTGGTCGAGCGGCAGCTCCCGGTTCGACGTACCGGCCCCTGCGGCCAGCGAGACCCTACGGCTCCACACCCCCAACTGGATCCTGATGCGCCGGGCAGTGGCACCGCTGCACTACGGCGGCGCCCTCCTGAGGCCGGGGGCGGAGATCCTCTTCAGCCCGGCCGCGCTGCACCGCTCCCCCTCCCCCTCCCCCTCCTCGGCCGCGCCCGAGATCCACGGCTTCCCCGGCGGCGAGGTCTTCGCCGTCCTGTCCTGGGGCAGCGACACCGCCCCCTTCACGCGGCACATGATCGTGATGAAGCGCGTCATGTGACACCCACTCGGGACCCGGTCCACCGGCGGCGCCCCATTCGTCCGGTTGCGGGGCGCCCGGAACCGGTGCTCTCCTGCTGGTGTCAGGCAGTGCGAGGATCGGAGCCGATGTGTCCTCCCCCGATGCCGTCGCGCCCCAGGAGGCCGCGGACCGGCTGGCCATCCGCCGGCTGGTCGACGCCTACGCGCACTGCGCGGACCGCCGGGACGCCGAGGGCCAGATGGCCCTGTTCACCGAGGACAGCCGCTTCCTGGTCCACCTGGACGCCACGGCCGACGAGCCGACCCAGGAGCTGCGCGGACGCGCCGCCCTCGCGCCGGTCTTCGCCGATCTCGACCGCTACCGGGCCACCACCCACTTCAACGGCCAGAGCACCGTGGCCCTCGACGGCGACCGGGCCGAGGGCGAGACCTACTGCCTGGCGCACCACGTCTCGTACGGCACGGACGACGAGCGCACGATCATGACCGCGTCCCTCCGCTACCTCGACCGGTTCGTCAGGCAGGACGGCGACTGGCTCTTCGCCGAACGCCGACTGCTGGTCGACTGGACCGAGACCCGCCCCTGCAAGCCCTGACGCCCGGCGTCCCCGGGGCGAAAGCGATGGCACCCATGGCCGAGCGATCCACCGTCCGCACCGTGACCTACGACCTGCTGCGCACGCTCGGGCTCACCACGGTCTTCGGCAACCCCGGCTCCACCGAGGAGCCCTTCCTCCAGGACTTCCCCCCGGACTTCCGCTACGTCCTGGCCCTCCAGGAGGCCTCCGCCGTCACCATGGCCGACGCCTTCGCCCAGGTCACCGGCCGCCCCGCGCTGGTCAACCTGCACTCCTCGGCCGGCACCGGCAACGCGATGGGCAACCTGGTGGCGGCGTACCACGCGCACACCCCCCTGATCGTCACCGCCGGCCAGCAGCACCGGGAGCTGCTGATCGGCGAGCCGTACCTCGCCAACCGCGAGGCGACCCTGCTGCCGCGGCCCTGGGTGAAGTGGTCCTACGAGCCGGCCCGCGCCCAGGACGTCCCCGAGGCCTTCATGCGCGCCTACGCGCAGGCGCTCCAACCGCCCGCCGGGCCGGTCTACCTGTCGATTCCGATGGACGACTGGCGGCAGCCGCTGCCCGGATTCACCCGGGTGCGGACGGTGAGCACCCGAGTGGCCCCCGACCCGGAGCGGCTGCGGGCCTTCGCCGAACGCCTCACCGCCGCCCGCAGGCCCGCGCTGGTCTTCGGACCCGAGGTCGACCGCGGCGGCGGCTGGGACGCGGCCGTCGCCCTGGCCGAGAAACTGCGCGCCGCCGTCTACGGCGCCCCGTTGGCGGAACGCGCTTCCTTCCCCGAGGACCATCCGCTCTACGCCGGCCCGCTGGGCCTGTCGGTGAAGGCCGTCGGCGACCGGCTGGCCGGGCACGACCTGGCCGTCGTGATCGGCGCGGAGGTGTTCCGCTACTACCCCTACGTTCCCGGCGACTACCTGCCCGCGGGCACCGACCTGCTGCAGATCACCGGCGACCCGCGGGCCGCCGCCGCGGCACGGGCCGGCGACAGCCTGCTCGGCGATCCCCGGCTCGCGGTCGAAGGACTGCTGGACCTGGTCGAGGAGGGCTCGGCCCGCACCGCCCCTGGCCCGATGCCACGGCCCCGGGTGCTGCCGTTCGCCCCGACCCTCCCGCTCCCACCGCCCGCGGTCTACGCCGCGCTGAGCCGGGTCCGCCCGCCGGACGCCGTCATCGTCAACGAGTCCACCTCGACCATGGCCGAGCAGCTCGAATGGCTGCCCGCCACCCGCCCCGGCTCCTTCTTCGCCACGGCCAGCGGCGGCATCGGCTGGGCCGTCCCGGCGGCGGTGGGCGTGGCGCTGGCCGACCGGGAGCGCGGGGTGCGGCGCCCGGTGGTCGGCCTGATCGGCGACGGCTCCTTCCAGTACTCCGTGCAGGCCCTCCACACCGCCGCCCGGCAGCGCCTGCCGATCGTCTACGTGGTCCTGCGCAACCACGAGTACGCGATCCTCAAGTCCTTCGCCCGGCTGGAGGACACCCCGGGGGTTCCCGGACTCGACCTGCCCGGTCTGGACATCGCCTCCCTCTCCCGCGGCTTCGGCTGCCGCGCCGTCGACGTGAGGACGGTCGAGGAGCTGGAGCGGGAGTTCGCGGCGGCGCTGGAGGCCGGCACCGCCACCGTCATCGTCGTCCCCACCCTGCCCCAGCCGGCCGCGCTGTAGGGCGCACGACGAGCCCGGACGACCCGATGGGATCAGGTCATCGAGCGCGGCGCGCGCCGGCCGACCGGCCGGCGCCGATTCAGCGGCCGTGACGGACGCCGCCCCCGCGCCCACCTGGCCTTCCTCGGCCCGGCCGCCGTCCCGCGCCGCCGCGGCCGGCCCTCGGGATCACCGCCGGGGGCACGGTCCTGGCCGCGGCCGGGACGGCTGGCGCGGGCCCGGGACGCGTACTCACATCCCAAGCCCCTGCTGGAACGAGCGTTCGACACCGGATGTCTCGCCGCCCGCGCGGAAGGCCCCCCGAGGTTCACGCGGCGGCTGTCCGAAAAGGTCGCCGCACCCACGCGGCGTGGTTGCGCGGGCCGCCTCGCGGCCGTGAGCCTGTGACGACGACCGTCGGGAGCGGCGCTCCACGGGTGGGGACCTGGCGGTGGCGGGGCGCAGCCGGGGCGGGCACGTCCGGTCGGGGAGGGGGAGGCTTTGGCACCGGTCAGTCACAACCTGGAGATGCCGGACAAGAGACCGTCACATCCGTACGGCTCCCTGCGCAGGGAGAGGGTTCCCGACCACGACGGAGACCTCGAAATGGCGCGCCACCACGTGACGCCCTACAACCAGCTCAAAGCCCTCTGGAACGCCAATTCCACGGCTCCGGAAGTCGCGAGGACCCTTCTCCTGGCGATCGACGCGAACATCGATGATTACAGCGACATGTCGGTTTCCGCCCGCAAGGACAACCAGCGAGTCCGCGAGTTCTGCGCGCTGGTCGCGAACGGTGAGGTCACCCACGATCCGAGCGGCGACCGGCATCCCGGCTGGGACGGCTTCTGCGAGATCTACGCCTGGCTCCCCGGGAACCTCTTCATCGGCCCCGCGAACCGAGCCGACGATCCTGGAGACCACTTCGAGAAGGACGCCCGGCCGATATTCTCGTCGGCCGGCGGAGCCGCTCCCCGCTACGAGCTCCTCTCCCTCGTCAACGCGAAGATCAGCGAACACCTGACGTCCAAGACCGTCCGGTCGGCCGAAGAGGCCTACGGAAAGCTGGCCGAGGTTGCCACGAACGCCCGCTACGTGGATTTCCAAGGGTGCCACTGGACATGGGAGAGCGACCCGGCGGAGCTGGAAAGGCTGAATCCGAAGGTGAGGAAACCGAACGCGGGGCCCAGGATCGCACCGGGCGCCGGCTCGTGACCGCGAGGAGGGGGACTCCAGTGGATCTTGACGCCCTGAAGGGGCACCTGACGGGTCTGGGGGACCCACCGACGCTGCGCGCCGACGACGCCGCGCTTCCCGGGCGGCTGCGCACCGTCCTGGCGGCCTTCCCGGACGGCGCGTGCCGGGGTGCGGCCGGCAGCGGGCGGCCCGACGTGGACGCGGGGCGTACGAAGCTGAGGCTCCCCCTCGTCTGGGAGTCCGCCGCCTGGCCCGCCGGGGCGCTGGTGGCCATGTCGGTGAAGACGGTGACGGTGACCGTGACCGCCCAGGGCTCGGTGTCCGTGGTGCTCGGCGGCACGTTCGACGGCGTCGAGGTGGAGTCGACGCTGGCCGTGGACGACGTCGGGTGGCTGACCGCCGCCGTGCGGCCGCGGCAGCCGGGCGCGTTCGCCCGCGCGCTGGACGAACTGGGCGGCCGTTTCGCGGGCGGCGACCTGTGGCGGACCGCGCGGGAGGGGCTGCGCGCGTTCGGATTCGATCCCGGGGACGTCGCGGGCTTCGACTACCGCCTGGTCAGGACGGGACAGGGCGCGTCGGCCGGCCACCAGGTGACCTCCGTCGCGATCGTCGCCGACCTCGACGTCAAGGGGCTTCCGCTGGAGGTCGCCCTGCGGCTTCCCGACCTGGGTGTCACCGGCAGGCTGCGCGACGGCAAGCCGGTCGACGTCCGGTCCCTCCTGGAGTCGTTCGGCATCCCCGCGGGAGAGGTGCCCGAGTCCGCCGCCGTCAGCGAGCTGACGTTCGGAGCCCGGCTCGGGGACTGGTACCTGCTCCAGGTGAAGGCCACCGGCGACTGGTCGCCCGGGCCCTTCACCGTCACCTCCCTGAGCCTGTACGTCTACCAGGACGCCCTCCAGGGGCTCACCGCCCGCATCGCGGGCACCGCGACGATCGGCTCCTCCCTCGACATCGAGGTCTCGGCCGCGAAGGCCGCCGACGACAAGGGCGGCTGGACCTTCGGCGGCGGCCTGGAGCCGGGCGAGGCGCTGCGCATGGCGGACGTCCTCGACGCCCTGCACCTGCCCGACGCGCCGGAGCCGGTCAAGGCGATGGAGCTCACCGCGCTGTGGCTGTCGCACACCACCGGCACCGGCACCCTCGACTTCGTCTGCCGGGGAGAGGTCACGATCGCGCAAGGCGTGACGGCCACGCTGGAGGCGAGGATCGGCAAGGACGACTCCGGCGCGCGGTACAGCGGCGTCCTCGACATCGACGGCTTCACCTTCGACGTCGTCTTCGACAGCCGGACCTCCGGCACCCACGTCCTGGCCGCCACCTACCGCAGCCCCGGCGAGGGCACCGGGATCGCCCTGCGGGACTGGGTCGCGCACTTCTCCCCCGCTCTGGCCGAGGACGTGCCCGACAGCCTGCGGATCGACCTCAAGGACGCCAAGTTCGTCCGGGTCACGCCGCCCGGCGGCCCCGCGCGGTTCTGCGTCGGCGTGGACCTCTCGGCGGACTTCGACCTCACCCACCTCCCCCTGGTCGGCGGGTTCCTCGCGGGGGCGGGCGGCGACCTGGCGGTGCGCAACCTCCAGGTCCTGTACAGCTCCGACGTCTTCGACAAGGAGACGACCGCCGTGGTGAACGCGCTGCTCGGGCAGGCGCGGGTGGTGCCGCTGCCGGAGGCGGGGCTGAAGGCCGGGGTGGGGGCCCTGGCGGACCTGCGGATCGGGAAGGACACCGTCCCGGTCGCCCTCGGCGTGCCCCCGGCGGGGACCGGTGGGGCGGGAACGCCCGGACAGCCGGCGGCACCAGGCGCGCCGGGCACGCCAAGCACGCCGAACACGCCCGCCGGCCCGGCGTCCACCGCCGTGTGGGTGCAGGTGCAGAAGCAGCTGGGCGTGGTGCAGATCAACCGGGTCGGGGTGGTCTACCAGAACAACGCGCTGCTGTTCGCCCTGGACGCGGGAGTCACCCTGGGTCCGCTGTCCCTCTCGCTGGACGGCCTGGCGGTCGGCTCGGCCCTGGACCACTTCGCGCCCGTCTTCCAGCTCGACGGCGTCGGCGTGGGATACACCGCTCCCCCGGTGGAGATCGCGGGCGCGCTGCTGCGCATCCCGGCCGCACAGCTGGGCCAGGACGTGCTCTTCCAGTTCGACGGGACGGCGACCATCGCCGTGCCCGACTTCTCGCTCGCCGCCATCGGCTCGTACGCCCAGCTGAAGGACGGCTGGCCGTCGCTGTTCCTGTTCGGCCAGCTGGAGGCGCCGCTCGGCGGGCCGCCGCCGCTGCTGGTCACGGGCCTGATGGCCGGGTTCGGCTTCAACCGGGAGCTGACCCTGCCGACCGCCCGGGAGGTGACCGGGTTCCCGCTGCTGACCCTGAACAAGCAGGGCCCCGACGCCGCCAAGCGGCCCTCCGACGTGCTGGACGTCCTGGAGGGGCGCGAACCCGCCGTGCCGGGCGGGCCGTCGCACACGTGGATCTCCCCGAAGGAGGGGTCCTACTGGCTGGCCCTCGGGATCGAGTTCACGGTCGCCGAAGTGGTCAACGCCAAGGTGCTGCTGGCCGCCGAGTTCGGCCGGGAACTGGCGCTGGCCGTCCTCGGCATCGCCACCGTCCAGCTGCCGATGCCTGCCGAGTCCGCGACCCGCACCTACGTGTACGCCGAACTGGGCCTGGAGGCGGAGGTCCGCCCGCTCGCCGGGAGCTTCGAGCTGGCCGCCCAGCTCGCGCCCGTGTCGTACGTGCTGACCCCGGACTGCCACCTCACCGGCGGGTTCGCCGCCGCCCTGTGGTTCGGGCCGCACCCGAACGCCGGTCAGTTCGTGGTCACCCTCGGCGGCTACCACCCCGCCTTCGAGAAGCCCGCCTCCTACCCCGACGTGCCACGCCTCGGCATCGACTGGGCGGTCAGCGGCAACCTGACGATCACCGCCCAGGCCTACCTCGCGGTGACCCCGTCCTGCGCGATGGCCGGGGGCCGGCTGAGCATCGACTTCCACGCCGGGGACTTCCGGGCGTGGTTCACCGCCCAGGCCGATCTGCTGCTGTCCTGGCGGCCGTTCTCCTTCACCGCCCGGATCTCGGTGAGCATCGGCGCCTCCTACACGATCAACGTCGGGATCATCCACAAGACGATCAGCGTGTCCGTGGGCGCCGACCTGGAACTGTGGGGGCCGCCGACGGGCGGCTCGGTCACCGCGCACTTCGTCGGCTTCTCCAAGACGATCGGCTTCGGTCCCGCCCGCTCCGGCACCGCCACCAAGGCGCTGGGCTGGAGCGAGTTCGCCGACCTGCTGCCGAAGCCCGCCGACGTCGTCACCGTCGGGCCGGTCGGCGGCATCGACGGGGCCGTCGAGGACACCGCCGGCCACGACCGGGGCAACAGCGGCAAGACCTGGTACGCCCGCGCCCGTGACCTGCGCTTCTTCACCCAGTCCGCGGTGCCCGCCAGCCACCTGCGGACCGGCACGGACCCGCTGTCCACACCCCGCGCCGAGGACGGCCCCGGCGTCGACGTGCGGCCCATGGACCTGTCCGGGCTGGTCGGCGAGCACCGGCTGACGCTGTTCCACGAGGACGCGCCCGCCCCGATGGACGGCTGGACGACGACCCCGCGCACCCACCACCTGCCCGCCGCCCTGTGGGGCGCCCCGCCGACCCCCTTCAGCCACACCCCGGGCGCCCCCAGCGCCGAGGTCCTCGCCGACCGCCCGGTCGGCTGGGACGTGCGGGCACCCCGGCCTCAACTCGCCGACTCGCGTGGGGTGTTCCCGCTCAGCGAGTACTCCGCCGACGAGATCCCGCCCGGCCTCGCCCCGCTGCCCTCCGCCCCCGCCGACCGTGACGACGTCTTCGTCCCCGACGACACCAGCGTGCGGCGCATCGGACAGACCGACCGGGGTCCGGCGCGGACCGGGCGCGACCAGGTGTGCGCGGCGCTCGTCGACGCCGGGCTGCTCGACGGCCCGTCCGACGCGCTGAGCACCCTGGCCGCCGGCGCCGGCCACTTCTTCGGCCAGGCACCGATGGTGCGCAACCCCGACCGGACGTGAGGGAGCAGACCACGTGAGCGCGAGCCCGCCGCACCCCGCCCGCGACACCATCCCCCTCGGGGACATCGAACTGCACGACCACTACCTGCCCGCCCTGCCCGCCGGGAACTACCGGATCGAGGCCACCCACACCCTGCGCACCGGCACCGACGCGGGCGCGAGGACCGTCGGCGGGCCGTTCCGGGCCGTGCAGCGGTTCACCGTGCGCGCACCCCAGGTGGCGATCGACGCCACCACCGCCGTCGTCGCCGAGCAGCCGCCGGACACCTCCGCCGGGCGGTTCGCCGACGTGCTGCCCCACCTGGTGCTCGCGGACCCGCTGCTGCCCTGGGAGCGGCCGCTGCGCGGGGCCGGGCGCGCCACCCCGTGGCTGGCGCTGCTCGTCCTGACCGACGACCAGCTCCTCGGCGGCGACACCTCCCCGAACCGGACGGAGTCCACCACCGTCGGCGCCTTCCTCGCCGCCGACCCCGCCGTGCTCAAGCCCGCGCTGCGCCGGGAGTCCGACATCGGGCCGGACGACCCCTGCCAGGTCATCCGGATCCCCGCGTCCGTGTTCCCGGCGGTCGTGCCCCGACTGGCGGAGCTGCCGTACCTCGCGCACTGCCGCGGCGCCAACACCGGGGACCGGCCCCTCCTCGGCCTCCAGGAGGACGGGCTGTTCTCCGTCGTCGTCGCCAACCGCTTCCCCGCCGCCGGCCCGCCCGGCTCACCACCGGAGGCCCGCACCAAGAACATCGTCCACCTGGTGTCCCTGGAGGGCCACGAGCCGCTCCTCGGACCCGACCCGGACTTCCAGGGCCGCGCCTCCGTCGCCCTGCTGTCGCTGTGCGCCTGGTCGTTCTGGGCCGAGCCGGACGGCAAGGCGCACTTCCGCGACCTCGCCGAAGGGCTCACCCGAACCCGGACCCCGGACGGCTCACGGACGGCCACCCGCGAGGAGATGTGGCTGCGCCTGCCCTCCCCGTACCAGGACACCGACGCCACCGCGCCCGCCCGGCGGCAGATCGCCCGGCGGATCGGCGACGGCCACGTGCCGCTGCCGTACCTGACCCGCTCCGGCGAACGCACCTTCGGCTGGTACCGCGGGCCGCTCACCCCCGTACCGCCCCAGCCCGTCGACCGGGTCGCGACGGCCACCGGCGCGGACGCCCTCCTCGGCTACGACCCCGCCTGGGGCAGCTTCGACGTGTCGCTCGCCATCGCGTTCGAGACCGGGCGGGCGCTCGCCCTCGCCGACGCGGCGTACGTACAGCAGCTGACCGCGTTCAAACGCGCCACCCACGAACTGGCCGACACCCTCTACCACCGGCGGACCAGCACCCATCTCCCACCCGACGGAGACGAAGGGCCGCGCACCGCCCGGGCGGCCTTCGGCACGCTGCTGGACGGGCCGCTGCTCACCGCCCTCGGCACGCCCCCCGCCCACTCCGGCGACCCCTGGTCACCGCCCGCCCCCGCACCCGCGCCGAGCGACCCGAGCGCCGACCTGGACGCCTTCCTGCGCTCCGACGCCGCCCGCGCGGCCGTCACCGAGGCCCTGGAGGCCGACGACGGCCTCGCCGCCCGGCTCGCCCCGGTCGCCGACTGGCTGGGGCAGCTGCTGCTGCTCACCCCGGTGCCGTTCACCCACCTCGTACCGGACGCCCGGATGCTGCCGCCCGAGTCCCTGCGCTTCTTCCACACCGACCCCAACTGGCTGGACGCGCTCGTCGGCGGGGCGCTGGGGATCGGCGCCCAGTCGAGCCGGGACACCCTCCAGGACGCGCTGGTGGCCGCCGCCGTCCGGGCCGAGGCCGCACGGGCCGCGGCCCGCCACCGCGACCGGCAGCGCGACGCCGAACCCGCCGACCCGGACGCCACCCTCGGCCCGGTCTGCGGACTGCTGCTGCGCTCCGCGCTGGTCTCCGGCTGGCCCCACCTCGCCGTCCGCGCCGTCGACGCGGCCGGCGCCCCACTGCCGGCGCTGCGGATGGACCACCTCTCCCCGAACGTGCTGCTGTGCCTGTTCAACGGGGTACCCGCCACCGTCGAACTCGCCGAACCCCAAGAAGGGTTCCGCTTCGGCGTCGAGGACGACGGGCTGATCCCACTGCGCAGCCTGCTGCCGGACGCCGGACCACGGCTGCCGCTGGGCGAACAGCTCGGCCCGGACATCACCTTCGACGTCCTGCGCCACCTGCGCCCGAACGCCGACCCCGCCGTACGGGTCCTCGACCTCACCGCTCTGGTGCCCGCGCTGGCCACCGCCCTGGACACCGCCCACGGCACGAGCATCGGCGGACTCGGCCCCGCCGACCTCGCCCTGCAACTGGTCAAGGTGCCGGAGGCGATCCGCTTCGACGGCCCCGACGGGGACCGCTTCCCCGCGACCGGAGGAGACCGACGATGAGTACCCGCCCCGCCCTCGTCGTGCCCGTCGGACTCGACGCGCTCGTCGTCAACCCGGCCCTGCTGCGCCGCGACGGCTTCCGGACCTGGCGGCAGAACTACCAGGCCCTGGACGACTTCATCAGCCCCGAACCCGACGAGGGCGACCGGCAGAGCGACGACCCCCAGTTCCGGCAGACCGGCGTCCACCTGCACTGGACGCTCCCCCGGGGCCTGCGCCACGGCGTGCAGGACCCGGCGACCGGCGAGGTCCGCTACCCGCTGGTGCCCAACCGCTGGCTCGTCACCCGCTTCAGCGGCGCCGCCACCCGGCGGGTCAGGGCCTGGGTGATCGAGAGCGACTGCCCGCACACCGCCTACGCCCTGCGGCAGGGCCACCCCCTCGAACACTCCAGCCCCCACCTGGTCACCGACGCCACCCTGAACGCCTGGCGCTCCAGCCGGGACCCGTACCGCGGCGCCCGCACCGACCCCGCCCCCCAGGTCCTGCTCGGGCTCGCCTTCCCCCTCACCGACGGCACCCCCTGGACCGAACGGGCCGCGAGCGACCCGCTGTTCCTCACCGCCATGGGCGCGGGCGACCAGCACTTCACCACCTACGTCCCGCACAACACCAACGTCTTCTCCTTCCTCGACGACCTCGCCGACGTCACCGCCGCGGACACCCTCGGCTACCAGGTCGTCGGCTGGTACTCCGACCCGGCCGCCGACATCCTCGCCACCCTCCCGCCCGGCACCTCCTACCCCGACCTGCTCGGCCGGCTGGACTGGCGGGACCCAAGGCTCACCGGCGACCCGGCCCAGGACGCGGCCGTCCCGCCCGCCGTCCGCAGCCTCTACCAGGGCCTGGCCCTGACCGTGCCCTGGGACCCGGCCGGCAACGCCGCCATCCCCTCCCCCGACCCGCTGCAGACCGTCCGGAACAACCGGACCCTCAACGTCAGCCTCGGCGCCACCACCGAGGACGCCTTCACCGCGCTCGCCGGACACGCGCTCCAGGCCACCGGCGCCCGGCCCGCCGCCGCGGACCTGCAACTGCTCCGGGCGTTCCTGCACGACCTGCTCGCCGTCGCCGACGAGAAGGGCGGCGACGAACGCGTGCGGCGCGCCGTCCACGCCGCCTCGTTCGGGCCCTCCTCCGGCGGATACCGATGGACGGTGACACCGCCGCCGGCCGACCCGGCATCCGACCCCGCGCCCGACCCGGCATCCGACGACACCACCGCGGTGTCCTTCACACCGCCCGCCTGGCTCACCACCCTCAACGACGACCAGAACCGGCTCGACACACTGCTCGGCGAGGTACACGCCCTCCAGTGGCGGCTCAACTCCCTCTGGTTCAAGAACGGCGTCCTGGAGTTCATCCCCCCACCGCCGCCCTGGGACGCCCCCGACCAGGACGACATCCAGGCGGAACTGGACCCCACCCGGCCCGGCTCCCTCGCCCACACCCTGCGCGAGAAAAGCGCCCAGGCACGCGCGCTCGCCGCCCTGGTACCCCAGCCGGACCCGTCCACCCGGCACGCCACCGCCCAGGAGGCACTCCAGGCCGGAATCGCCGCCTTCGCCCGGGCCAAGGGCCTCACCGGCGGCGCCACCCTCAAGGCCGTGCCCCGGCCCGCGTACTGGCGCAGCGCCAACCCGGTGGTGAGCGTCTCGGGCATCCGCCCCCCGGCCGACGCCGTCGTCCCCGACGAACCGGTACCCGTGCGCCCGCTCGCCGACCACACCCCGACCCCACCGGTCAGCGCCCTCTCCGTCAGGGGCCGGGCCGTCACCGCCACCCCGGGACAAGGCGGACTGCCCACCCTGCCGGGGCTCGGCGCCCTGCCGGGCGAGATCGCCACGCTGCTCACCGAGTACTACCTGCTGGACCCGGGCAACGCCCCCGCCCTCGCCGCCGCCACCGGCCTGACGGCGGCCGACCTCACCACCGCGCTCACCGCCCACCGCCCCACCGACTACACCGGCACCCTGCCCGCACTCGGCCTGGCCCCCTGGAGCCAGCCCTGGGAACCGCTGTTCATGGAGTGGAACGTCTCCTACCGGCACATCCCCCACTCCGTCGACGGCCACGACTGC
This sequence comes from Kitasatospora sp. NPDC056783, assembly GCF_042789895.1. Taxonomy (NCBI): domain Bacteria; kingdom Bacillati; phylum Actinomycetota; class Actinomycetes; order Kitasatosporales; family Streptomycetaceae; genus Kitasatospora; species Kitasatospora sp. NPDC056783. The sequence continues at coordinate 37,537 of NZ_JBHUAF010000005.1, read as the reverse complement.
TGGGCCTTCGACGGCACCGACTACCGCTACACCCCGGGCGCCCGCCTCGACGGGGACCCGGTCACCGTCACCGGCATCTCCGCCCTCGGCCCGCACCCCCGCGCCCTGTTCGCCTCGCGGCTGAACGAGTTCGTCTCCCGGCACGGCTCCACCGCCCAGCGCGGACAGCTCGCCGACTGGCTCTCCGCCATCGGCGACTGGGGCATCCTCGCCCAGGAACTGACCGGCTTCAACGACCGCCTCGCCGCCCGCGACACCCGCGCCTTCCGCCGCCCCACCACCGGCGACGAGGACTTCCCGCAGGTCGCGGGCCTGGCCGGCTACCCCGACGCCGACACCGAGGACGCCCTGCCCGCCCGCTACCGGGGCCGGGTCACCAACGTCCCCTACCTCCCCGGCGGCGAGAGCACCGACTTCCACGAGACCCGCCAGGGCCAGATCCACGTCCTGGAACTCTTCCTCTACGACAAGTTCGGCCGCGTCCTCGACGTCGTCAGCCCCGACCTCCGGCAGGGCGGCCTGCACGAGTACCGCAGCTTCCCGCTGATCGTCGACACCGCGCTGACCACCGAATCCTCGCTCGCCCCGACCGTCGCCGCCGTCGCCCAACTGCCCCCGCGCCCCCTCCAGCCCGCCCGGCTCGACTTCGACCTGCTGGACGCCGCCACCGGCACCAGGGTCGTGGAGACCGCCGCCGACCCCAGCCCCGTCACCGGCTGGCTGCTGCCCGACCACCTCGACCGCAGCCTCCTGCTGTACGACCCGGCGGGCCGCTTCCTGGGCACCTACCGGCTGCTCACCGACGGCACCGGCACCCGCACCGGCCAGTGGGAGCCCCCGCCCGACGGCACCGTCACCACCCTCGCCCAGGTCGAGGCCCTCGCCCCCGACCTCGCCGGCCTGCTGCGCTCCCGGCGCCTGGCCACCGAGGCCAACCTCACCGCCTTCCTGGACGCCGTCGACTCCACCCTGTGGACCACCGACCCGCTCGGACGCCGCACCGACCAGACGCTCTCCGCCCTCGTCGGACGACCGCTGGCCCTCGTCCACGCCCGGCTCCGGCTGACCCTGGACGGGCCGCCCCTGACCGACCCCGGCTGGGCCGCCACCCTCGACCCGCCGGCCCCCGCTTTCACCTCCGACCCGTTCGCCGTCCGCCTCGGCGACCAGGCCGCCCGCGACGACGGCCTCATCGGCTTCTTCCGGACCGCTCCCGGCGGAGGCTACGACTACGAACGCTTCGACAGCGTCACCGCCCCCGACGGCGGCCAGGACCTCATCAGCCCGATCGGGCCGCTCGGCGCGCCCGGCACGCCCGGCGCCCTCCCGGACCCGACGCGCGGCGCCAACTACCTGAACCTGACCTTCGGCGATCCCGCGCCCACCCGGCTGCTCCTGCTCGTCGACCCGCGCGCGAGCGTCCACGCCGTCACCGGCATCACCCCCACCGTCGCCGTGACCGTCCAGCCACCGCACGTCGACGGGGCGCTGCGCCGCCTCCAGGCCCAGTTCCGGTTCGGGCCCGTCCTGGGCGGCGGCGAGGACGGGGCGATCCCGTTCCCCCGGCCCGGCACCCGGCACGGCACCTGGTCCTGGCTGCGCCCCGGGCCGCCGCCAGACGGCCACTGGACGTCGTACGACCTGACCCCGGCACAGGTGAACGCGCGGTTCCCGGACCGTCCCCCGACGCTCCAGGACGGCCTGCTCCGGCTCCTCACCGAGCCCGAGGCCGAGTCCGAGCACCAGCCCCGGCCCGAGTCCTGATCCGAGTCCTGCCCCGGCCCGAGTCCTGAACCAGCCCGAATCCTGAACCGGCTCCGGGCAGTCACCCGTCACCCGCACCCACCCCCAGGAGGCCCCGCCGTGTCCGACCAGCCCCCGCTGCTCACCTACCGCCCCTCCACCAGCCCGGCCCCGCTCCAGGCGAGCACCCCCGGGACCGAGACCCAGGGCCGGGTCAACCTGGCCGTCAGCGCCGGCAAGAACACCGTGTACTGCGACAAGATCCTGCTGAGCATCCCGAAGGACGCGGAGAGCGGCGGCGCCTACTTCGCTTCCAAACCGCACATCTCCACCGGCTCCGACCGATGGAACGTGGCGTCCCTGGTGGCCGTGTCCGCGGACGAGATCGGCGGGAAGGGCAAGGCCGAGTACTGGCGGGCCACCCTCACGTCCCCGGGCGAGGAGTACGACCAGGTCGAGGGCACCCTGGACTTCGGCATCACCGGCAGCCTCAGCACCAGCGCGGGCACGATGAACTGCTACGTCACCGAGTACTCCGCCGCCACGCCCGGCCGCAGGAACTACAGCCACGAGACGTTCGTCCTGCCCCTGCCCGTCACCGGCCCCGTCTTCTACCTCCACACCTTCCTCGCCCGCGGCAGCGCCAGTGCCACCGCCCCGAAGACGGTGTTCACCCGGGGCGAGTCCGTCCACCTCTCCTGGGAGAGCAACGGCGCGTGGTTCCGGGTGTACGACGGCGAGGGCAACATCGTCCACGAGGGCGCCGAGACCTTCTGCTCGCCCAGCGCCGACCACCTCACCATGGACACCACCTTCACGGTGGAGGCCTCGATGTCGTCGACCCCCGAGGGCGACTCCTTCAAGCCGGTCTACCAGTACGCCACGCTCGCCCTCAGTGTGAAGAACCCGGTGCTGGCCGCGCTGACCGTCCAAGGGGAGATATCCGGCCAGTCCGGGCTGGACGTGGCCGGGACCGCGACGGTGAACTACCTGACGGTGAACGGCTCGGCCAGTGTCGGGAGCAGCCTGTCGGTCAGCGGCAGCGCCTCCGTGCGGAGCAACATCACCACGGACAGCTACCTGAGCGTCGGGAGCACCGTGTACGCCAACAGCGACCTGCGGGTCAGCGGCACCCTGAACGCCGACGGTGACCTGAACGCCAACAGCAGCCTGAACGCCAACGGCCAGGTCAACGCGGTCAGTGACAACTACGTCCGGATCCGCGAACTGCGCGGCCCGTACGGCGGAGCGCTCATCATCAACAGCAACACCGAGCTGATCTCGGGCGTGCAGCTGGACGTGTCGGGGGACATCAAGATCAAGGGCTACGGAGTGCTCTCCGACCAGGACGTCGTCGGGCTCAACAACGAGTACTACGGCGGGTACCTCTACGCCAGCGACTACAAGCACGACGGCGACCGCCGGATCCCGTTCGTGTGGACGCCGGGCGGCCCGGTGGCGCAGTCGAACTGGCGCATCCACCGCGGCGGCTGACGGCGGCCGAGGGCGGCACTCACCGGGGCGGGGGCGGCGAGGACGGCAGGGACGGCGTCCGGGAGAGCCACTCCCGGATCGCCGCCGCCGTCGTGGCCGCGTGCTCGTCGAGGATCGAGTGGTGGTCGCCCGGTACCTCACCGGCCCGCAGGCGCAGGGTGGGGACGGCCGTCTCCTCCTCCCGGTCCAGGAAGAGGCGGACGTAGGCGCCCATCGCCGCGAGACCGGGCTCGTCGAGGCGCAGCGCGCCGCGGACCGCCAGTTCGGTGAGCCGCTCCTCGTCCCGGACGGGGTGGGTGTCCACCAGCACCACCGCCTCGGCGCCGACGTGTTCCGCGACGGCCTGGGCGACCAGGCCGCCGCTGGAGCGGCCCAGCAGCACCACCGGCCGGCCGAGCTGCCGGATCGCGGCGGCGTGGGCCCGGACCAGGGCCACCACGTCCTCCGGGACGGGCCCGCCGTCGTAGCCCGGGTGCGGGAGCACCCACAGGTCCGGCAGGTGCCGGGCGAGCGGGCCGTACTCACCAGGGGGTGAGGCGAAGGCGGGGAAGCAGACGATGGCCGGGCCTTCCCCGCCGGGCTCCTCACCGCTTCGCCCCTCGCCGCCGAGTCTCTGCGGAGTGGTCGGCGGAAACGTGGCCGCCGACGGCAGCGCCCAGGACGCGGAGACGAGCAGGTGCATGGCCTCCCGGTGCCGGCCCAGCTCGCACAGCCGGTGGTGGAGGAACGTGAGCGTCCCCGGGGCGGGCGCCGGACGCAGCTGCTCGGCGAGGGCCCTGGGGGTGGCGGCGTCGAACACCACCGTGGCGGGCAGCCGCAGGCCCATCCGCGCCTCCAGCCGGTTGCGCAGCTCGATCGATGTCAGCGAGTCGAAACCGAGGTCGAGGATCGGGGTGTCCGGGTGCACGTCCGGGTAGCTCAGCACGGCGGCGACCTCGGCACACACCAGCTCCAGCGTGGCGGCCGGTGTGGCTGGTTCGGGCGCCGTCGGTACCAGCGCTGTCGGTTCCGGCGTGCCCTGCGGTTCCGATGTCCGCCGTGGTTCCGATGTCCGCCGCGGTTCCGGCCAATTGGGTTCCGGCCGGGGCGGGCGGTCGAACGCGATCGGCACCAGGACCGGCTCGTCGGTGCCCAGCGCCGCCTCCAGCAGGGCCACGCCCTCGGCGGGTGTGAGGGGCGCCAGGCCGTTGGTGACCGTCCGGCCGGCCATCATCCCGACCGTCCAGGGGCCCCAGGCCAGGGAGAGCGCTGGGAGCCCCGATCTCCGCCGATGGCGGGCGAGTTCGTCCAGGTAGCTGTTGGCCGCCGCGTAGTTGGCCTGTCCGGCGTGGCCGAGCACCCCGGCCGCCGAGGAGAACAGCACGAAGGCGTCCAGCTCCCGGTGCGCCGTCAACTCGTGGAGCTGCCAGGCCGCTTCGGCCTTGGGACGCCACACCGTCTCCAGCCGCGCCGGGGTCATCGCCGTGAGCACTCCGTCGTCGAGCACCCCGGCGGTGTGCACGACGGCCCGCAGGTCCTCGATCGAGTCGACCAGCGCGGCCAGCGCCTCCCGGTCGGTGACGTCCAGCCGTGTCTCAGCGCTGCGGCCGGCGACCACGACGCGCGCGCCCCTGGCCCGCAGGTGGTCGGCGACGGCCCGGCCCAGCGCGCCGCCGCCGGTGATCAGGACCGTCCCGCGCCGGCCGAAGGCGCCGCCCGGCCCGCCCGGCCCGCCCGGCCCTCGCGGGACCGGCACCGGGACCGGGACCAGGTCCGCGTGCTCGGACACGATCTCCGTCCGCCCGTCGCCGAGTTCGGCGAGGGTGAACCGGCCGGGGTGCTCCCGCTGCGCGACCCGGACCAGCCCGGAGACCGCCGCTCCGGCGAGGTCCCCCGGCCGTACCAGGACGGTGAGGTGCTCGTGGCCGGCCTGCAACTCCCACAGCGCGAGCGCGAGCGCGGCGGGCGCGTCGCCCGGCAGCACCTCGTGGACGTGGCCGCGCGGCCGGCCCGGAGTCCGGCGCCACTCCGGGCGGAACAGCGCGCCCCGGCCACCGCCCATGGGCCGCACCGTCAGTGATTCGACGCACGCCACCGGACGGCCCGCCTGGTCGGTGACGGCGACCCGCCCCGCGCCGATGCGCACCCTCAGCCCGGTGGCGCCCCGTGCCAGCACGCGCACTCCGCACAGGGCGAACGGCACTCCGCCGCCGAGCAGCCGCGCCGGGTGCAGTGCCGCGTCGAACAGGGCGGGGTGGAGCGCGAACCGCCCCGCGTCCGGGAAGTCCCCGCGCACCTCGCCGAAGAGCTCCTCGCCGCGGCGCCACATCCGGGTGAGCCCGCGGAACGCCGGCCCGTAGTCGGCGTGTCCGACCTCGACCTCCTCGGCGTCCGGCGGGGGCCACGCGCCGGTGTCCACCCTCGGCGCGGGGCGGGAGCCCAGCCGGCCGCCGGCGCACAGGACTCCGCCGGCGTGCACCTCGAACGGCCGCACGCCGTCGACGTCCCTGCGGACCACGATCTCGGCACGCCGGGTCCGCGGCAGGTGCATCGGCGCGTACAGCACCAGTTCGTCGACGGTGTCGCGGCCGGCCCGCTCCCCCGCGTACAGGACCAGTTCCAGGATCGCGGTGGCGGGCACGATCGCCGTTCCGTCGACGACGTGGTCGAGCAGCCACGCGGGGGTGAGGTCGGCGGTGCACACCACCTCCCCGGAGCCGGGCACGACGACGGTCGACTCGATCAGCGGGTGCTCGGCGGCGCGGTCGAGCCAGTAGCGCCGTCGCTGGAAGGCGCGGGTGCCGCGCGGCCGGGGCGCCGCCGCAGCCGACCGCTCGTGCTCGTCGGCCTCCCCGTGCCCCTCGTACTCCCCGTACTCCTCGTACTCCTCGACGATCACGTGCGCGTTGGTCCCGGAGATCCCGAAGGCCGACACCCCGGCCCGACGTGGGCGGTGGCGCGAGGAGGGGGGTGTGGGCCAGGGTGTCGGCTCGGTGACCAGGCGGACCGCGCCGGCGGACCAGTCGACGTGCGGGGTGGGCTCGTCGACGTGCAGCGTGGCGGGCACGGTGCGGTGCCGCATCGCCATCACGGCCTTGATCACGCCCGCGACCCCGGCGGCCGCCTGGGTGTGCCCGAGGTTGGACTTGACGGTGCCGACCAGGACCGGGTCCGACCGGTCCTGACCGTACGTGGCGAGCAGGGCCGCCGCCTCGATCGGGTCTCCCAGGGCGGTGCCCGTCCCGTGGGCCTCGACCACGTCCACGTCGGCGCCGGTCAGCCCGGCGTCGGCCAGCGCCCGCTGGATCACGGCCGCCTGGGCGGGGCCGCTGGGCGCCGTCAGACCGTTGGACGCCCCGTCCTGGTTGACGGCGGAACCGCGCAGCAGGGCCAGGATCGGGTGGCCGTTGCGCAGCGCGTCGGACACCCGCTCCAGGACCAGCAGCCCCACCCCTTCCGACCAGACGGTGCCGTCGGCGGCCGCGGAGAACGGCTTCACCCGTCCGTCCGGGGCCAGGCCGCGCTGCCGGCTGAACACCACGAAGCTGTCCGGTGTCGCCATGACGGTCGCGCCCCCGGCCAGGGCCAGGTCGCACTGGCCGGCCCGCAGGGCGTCCGCCGCGAGGTGCATGGCGACCAGTGAGGAGGAGCAGGCCGTGTCCAGGGTGAGCGCCGGCCCGTGCAGCCCCAGACTGTGGGCGATCCGCCCCGAAGCCACACTGCCCGCCGATCCCAGGGCGATCTGGGCCTGGAGCGGGTGCGCGGTGCCCCGGAAGCGGCCGCCGTAGTCGTCGTACATCAGCCCGACGAACACCCCGGTGTTGCTGCCCCGCAGTGACTCGGGCGCGATGCCCGCCCGCTCGGCCGCCTCCCAGGCCGTCTCCAGCAGCAGCCGCTGCTGGGGGTCGGTGGCCAGGGCCTCGCGCGGCGACATCCGGAAGAACGCCGCGTCGAAGTCGGCCGCGCCGGTGAGGAAACCGCCGCGCGTCACGTAGCTGGTGCCGGCGTGGTCCGGGTCGGGGTGGTACAGCTCGTCCAGGGGCCAGCCCCGGTCGGTGGGGAATCCGGTGATCGTGTCCTGGCCGGCGGCGACCACCCGCCACAGGTCCTCGGGGCCGTCGATCCCCCCGGGGTAGCGGCAGGCCATGCCGACGATCGCGACCGGCTCGGTGGCCTTGCGGGCGGGCGCCGGCGCGTCGGCGGCCCCGCCCGCGAGGTGGTCGGCCAGCGCCTGGGGCGTGGGGTGGTCGTACACCAGGGACGGCGGCAGCGTGACGCCCAGGTCCGCGCCGAGGCGCTCCCCCAGCCGGACGGCGCCGAGCGAGTCCAGACCGGCTTCGGCGAAGGGCTGGTCCGCCTCGGGCCGCCGGCCGGTGATCCCCTCCGCGGCCCTCCGGACCAGGTCGAGCAGGTACTGGAAGCGCAGCCGCCGCCGGAGCGGCTTGCCCGAGGAGGTCTGCGGAATCCGGCTGACGGGGCGGACGGACTCCGGCATCCGGTGCGCCGGCAGCCGGCGGCGGCAGTGGGCCAGCAGCGCCGCCGGATCCGCGTCCCCGACGACGTAGGCGACCGGCACCTCGCCGAGCAGCGCGTCGCTCTCGCCCGCCACCGCCGCCTCCCGGACGCCCGGGCGGCCGGCCAGCACCTGTTCGATCTCGGCCGGGTGGATGTTCTCCCCGCCCCGGATGATCACCTCGCCGGCCCTCCCGATCACCACCAGCCGGCCGTCCTCCTCGTGACCGAGGTCCCCGGTGGCGTGCCAGCGGTCGGAGCCGGGCATCCTCAGCCGGATCTCGCCGCGCACGAACCGGGTGTCGATCCCGGGCAGCACGACCCCGTCGACGGCGATCTTGCCGGACGCCTCCGTGCTCCCGTAGCCGTCGTGCAGGTCATGGCCGACCGCGCGGCGGAACCGCGCCCGCAGCTCCCGCGGCAGCGGGGCCCCGGCGGACAGGCAGAGCGGTGGCAGCGGCGCCCCGGCGTCCAGGAGCTGGGTGAAGACCGTCGGCACGCCGCCCAGCGCGGTGAAGGGCGTGCGGCGCAGCAGAGCGGCCGCCCGGTCGGCGGTGAAGCCCTCCATCACGTGGGCGCTCGCCCCCAGCGCCAGGACGCCCACCACGCACAGCGAGTGCCCGAACGCGTGGAACAGCGGCAGCGGCCACAGCAGGTGGTCCTCACCGGACACGCCCAGCAGCCCCCGGTAGGCGCGATCGGCCGACCGCAGCCACGCCTCCTGGGTGGAGAGCACGCCCTTCGGGTCCCCGCTGGTCCCCGAGGTGTAGTGGATCCAGGCGGGCTCGTCGGGTCCCAGGTCGTCCCGTGGCCGCGCGGGGGACGGCGCGAGCAGCTCGTCCACGGTCACCACACGGACCCCGGCCACCCGCCGGAGCCGGGCCAGGTGCTCGCGGTCGGTGACCACCAGCCCGGCGCCGCTGTCCTCCAGCCGGAAGCGGAGGTCCTCGTCGGTGCCGCGCGGATCGAGCAGGACACCGACGGCGGCCGCGCGGCAGACCCCGAGGGTGGCCACGACGGCCGGCACCCCGTTGGACAGGCACAGCGCCACCCGGCCGCCGCGCTCGACCCGGAGATCGCCGGCCAGCAGTGCCGTGCGGCGGGCGAGTTCGCCGTAGCTCACCGCGCCGCCGGCATCGGAGAAGGCGATCTTGCCTTCGATGTCGGCAGCATGACGGAGGATCAGCTCGTGCACGTCGCACCTCCCGCGGGTCGGTGTACGAAGTCTTAACACACGCCTCTGACACTCCCGGCCCGTACGGGTGCGCGAGCGCAATCGCCAGCGCGGGTGCGGGTGCGAGCGCCGGCCCCGGCGGCGGGGGCCTCGACGGCCGCCTCCCTCGCCCTCCCGCACCCGCCGCCCGTGCCGTGCGCGCCCTGATGCCCGGGCCCTCGTTCGCCTTCCGGCCCTGATCGACGGCCGACGGGGGCCGCCGGTGCCGACGGCGCGTCAGCCGGTCGCGTACGCCAGGGCCCTTCCTCTCCGCCCCCTCGTCACGCCCCGCCGGCCGGCCCGAGGGGCCGCAGCAGCTGGTCGAGGCCGAACTCGAAGCGCTCGTCGAACGCCGTGTCCTCCAGGTGCGGCACCACCCGGTCGAGGGCGGGGTAGCTCCCGGCGGCGAGCGCGGGGCCGAGGGTGTGCTCCTCGCCGGAGGCGGTGAGGGCCTGTTCCTCCTGTGTCAGGCCGAGCGCCAGGTACTGGATGCTCCAGAACGTCCAGGCGGCCCGGCGTTCGTCGAGTCCGGCGTCGAGCAGGGCCGCCACGACGTGCTCGGCGAAGGCGAGGGTGGCGGGTTCGGCGGCGTAGGTGCCGGCGACGACGGCCGCGCCGTCGCGGTGGGCGAGCATGCCGCGGCGGTAGCGGCGGGCCAGTTCGCGCACGCGCTCGTCCGGGGCGGCGGGCAGGCCGGTGAGCGTGACCTCGGCGACGATCGCCTCGGCCATCAGCTCCAGCAGCCGGGCCTTGGTCTTGGCGTGCCACAGCACGGTGTTCATCCGCACGCCGAGGCGTTCGGCCGTGCCGCGCAGGGAGACGGCGTCGGCGCCCTTCTCGTCGAGCAGTTCGAGCGCCGCGCGCACCACGGCGGCCGGGTCGAGCCGGGGCCGCAGGGCGGCCGGAGGTTGCTTCTTGGTCACTGACCTAGTCTACTGGAGGCATCACTATTGGTCAGTGACCAAGAAGGGGAGCTTCGTCATGCCCACAGGAACGCGCACCACCACGGCCCCACCCGACACGGAGCACGGCGTCCTCATCTCCGGAGGCGGACCGGTCGGACTCTGGCTCGCCCGCGAACTGCGCCTCCACGGCGTCGACGTGACCGTGCTGGAGACCCGCGCCGCACCCGACCCGCACTCCCGCGCCCTCACCGTCCACCCACGCACCCTCGAACTCCTCGCCGCCCGGGGACTGGTGGCCCCCTTCCTCGCCGAAGGACTACGGGTGCCCAGCGGACACTTCGCCGCGCTCACCACCCGGATGGACTTCTCCCGGCTCGACACGCCCTACCCGTTCACCCTCGTCCTGCCGCAGGTCCGCACCGAGGAACTCATCGCCGCCCACGCCGAGGACGTCGGCGTCCGCCTGCTGCGCGAACACCGGGTGACCGGCCTGACCCAGCACCCCGACGCCGTGACCGTCGAGGTCGACACCCCCGCCGGGCCCCGGCGACTGCGCGCCGCCTACCTGGTCGGCTGCGACGGCAGCCGCAGCACCGTACGCACCGCCGCGGGCATCGGCTTCCCCGGCACGGCCGCCACCCGGTGGGCCTGGATGGCCGACGTCACGCTCGACGCACCGCCCGTCGCGCACTCCACCTCCAACGAGCACGGCGTCGTCATGGTCTTCCCGCTGCCCGACGGCCTCCACCGGGTCGTCGGCAACGACCCGGACAGCGTCCAGGAGCCGCCCGCGACCCCCACCATCGAGGAACTCCGCACCCGGGTACGGCGGATCACCGGCACCGACCTCGGCATGCGCGACCCGCGCTGGATCTCCGTCTTCGGCAACGCCTCCCGCCAGGCCGAGCACTACCGCCACGCCCGGGTCCTGCTCGCCGGCGACGCCGCCCACACCCACTTCCCGGCCGGCGGACCCGGCCTCAACGTCGGTCTCCAGGACGCCGGCAACCTCGGCTGGAAGCTCGCCCAGACCCTCGCCGGCACCGCCCCCGACGGCCTGCTCGACAGCTACCACACCGAACGCCACCCGGTCGGCGCCGAACTGCTGCGCAGCACCAGCGCGCAGACCGGCCTGATGACCAGCTACACCCCGGAGGCCCTGGCCCTGCGCGACCTGCTGGGCGAACTCATCGGCGGCGTGCCGGAGTTCTCCGACGCCCTGGCCCAGCGCTCCGCCGGCCTCGCGACCGCCTACCCGGCCACCGCGACGTCCGACGAACCACGCAGCACCCACCCGCTCACCGGGACCCACGCCCCCGACCTCCCCGTCCACGGCGGCGGCACCCTGCTCCCCCTGCTGCGCCGCGGCCGCTACGTCCTGCTCGACCTGACCACCGCCCCCGACACCCCGTCACCGCTCGCCCCACTGGCCCACGACGTGACGCCCGGCCTCGACGTCCACACCGCGCCTCCGGCCGACACCCGCCCCACCTGGTCCGGCGTCACCGCCGCCCTCGTGCGCCCCGACGGCCACCTCGCCTGGCTCTCCACCGCCGCCGACCCCCGCGACGCCGCCCGCACCGCGGTCACGGCGACACTCGCCCGCCGGTAGGTGCCCGGAGGGCGTCGCCGGTCCGGGAAGCCCCGCGCCGGCCCCCGCGCCGACCCGCGCGTGGCCCCCGCACCGGCGCCGGACCGTCCGTGACCGAAGCGCGAGGTGTCTCGTTGTGGGGGCATGGAACTGGACGACCGGTGACCGAGCGTCCCCCTCGCGCCAGGGGCGCGGCTCGCCGAATCCACCGGCCGACGGCGCGCGCCAGGACCGCCCGCGCTACCGACGGCACCGAGGCCGCCGCCGAACCCACCGCGAAGCCGCAGGACGACCGGACCAGGGCGTTCCTGGAGAAGGCCGCCTACGTCGTGGCCCCGGGATCGGTCATCGTGGGCCTGCTGTACTACATCGGCAGGACCTACACGGCGTCGTACTACCTCCACCTCGGCGTCCCGACGAGCGACCTGGAACTGTCGCGTGAGAGCTACCTGGCCGTCAGCCCCACCGCCCTGTTCCTCCCCCTGTGGATCCTGCTGTGGTGCCTGCTCCTCGTCCTGGCGTTCTTCGCCCTGGTCGAACACTGGCTGGCGCGCCCACGGGAGAAGCCGCTGCGGCAGCGGACCGCCGCCGTGTTCGGACTCGCCGGCGGCCTGCTGCTCCTGCTGGGATTCTTCGTCTTCACCCAGCCGCCCTGGTGGACCCACGGCGTCCTGTCACTGCTGGAGGCCGGCTGGCCGCGCACGGTCGTTCCCCCGCTGGTGGTGGCGCTCGGCGCCACGCTGGCCCTGTTCGCGCTGCGCCTCCACCGGGTCGGCCTCCGGGAGCGGGGCGGTCCGCCGGCCGGAGGGCGGATCCCGGCGCTCGCCGGCGCGGCGCTCATCGGGCTGCTGACGATGAGCCTGTTCTTCTCCCTGGCCCGCTACGCGGACGAAGCCGGGGACGACCAGGCCGCTCGCGACTCGGAGGCCGGATTCGCGGGACGGGTCAGCGTCCTGATCTACTCCCGTTCCCTCATCACCCACGATGCCAGCGGCATCTACTTCACGGACCTCGGCGATTCGGGCGGGCCGTACCGCTACCAGTACCGGGGGTTCATCCTGCTCGCCAAGTCCACCGCCCGCTACTACCTCGTCTCCTACGACCGCCGCCAGCCCAAGGACGTGACCGTGGTCCTCCGGGACGACAACGACATCCGCATCGAGACGCTCGGCTGAGGTCGTCGGTCGCCTCAGCTCCCGGTCGCCTCAGCTCTTGCTCGGCTCAGCTCTTGCTCGCCCCAGCCGTGGGCGACGCGAGCGAGGGAGAAGCCGCTGAGGGCGACGCCGCCGGAGACGTGATCCCGGGCGTGAGCGAACTCTCCGAAGGGGACGGCGACGATGAGTTCGACTCCACCCCCTCACCGATCAACTCTGTGCGGTACTCCGTGTCGGCCGCCGAGGTGTCGACGGTGAGTTCGGCCGAGTGCGTGCCGACGGTCGTCGGAGCGAACGCGACCGTGATGGCGCAGGTGTCCCCGGGCTGAAGAGTCCTTCCGGTACACGGGTTGTCGGCCACCGAGAAGCTTCCTGCCGGCAGATGCACGGCGCCGATCGTCGTGCCGGCGGTGGAGAGCTTGGTGGAGCCGCCGTCGGGGGTGTTGAGAGGTCCGGCGAGCACCACGGTCTCGGTGGTCTGCCCGCCGAGCGGAGTGGCGGGGAGTTTCGCCTTGGTCACCACCGTGCCGCCCTTGCTGCCCGGGAAGAGCGAGGCGATCGACTTCGGACTCGGATTCGAGCCGGTCGGCGAGGTCGGTGCAGTCGGTGCAGTCGGTGCAGTCGGCGGGGTCGTCGCGGGCGTCGCGGGCGCCGTGCCGGAGGACGAGCCACCGCCACCACCGCACCCGGTTGCCAGCACCAGCAGCACGACCGGCGCGGCCACCTGCGCCAGCCGCCCCACACGAACAGCATTCCGTCCGGCAGCCACAGGAGCCTCCGCATCCGCGAGAAGGGATCGTGGCCGAACCCTCGCGCACTCGCGCGTCAGGGTAGCCCCAGCCCGCTTCCACGACACGAGTCATCACTCGGACGGACGGCGAGGGGGACCCGTTCAAAGTCGCCGGGCGGACGGGATCGCGCCCACGACCGGCCGGTCCGGCAGGCGGAGCCGTAGGAGCCCGGCGCCGTGGGAAGCGTCCGTGCCGTACCGGGCCGGGTGGTCGGCGGTCGTCGAAGGAGTCGTCGGGTCCACCGGGCTCGTACGGCTCGAAGTCGGGGCGATCGATGCGCTCGGCGACCGAGAAGAGGGCCGGTGGTCGGTGAGGAGCCGGAGGACGAACTCGGCGGTGGAACCGTCGAAACGCGCCAGGCTGTCGCCGTCCTCGTTGCGGGCGATGACCGGCCACCGGTTCGGGTCCGAGCCCTTCCGTCAGCCAGGAGAACCGGTCGGCCCGCACGGAGTCGGCCCACCGCAGGAGCCCGCCCGGGGCGGGGTGGAGCCCGTGGGGGCGGTGGAGGCCAGCGATCTCGGGGTCGGCGGCGGCGAGTTCGGCCGGGTGGTGGGCGTGCTCGACGAGGCACGGGACCTGCGGGAACGGGTTCTCGTGGCCGGGAGGGGGAGCCGGGCAGGGCGGCGCCGAGCCTGGACCCGGCCGACGACCAGTCGACGGACCACCGCCGGGGCTGCGGACCACCGCCGGGACCACGGCTGCCCCGTCACGGCGGCCAACCGCCGCACCCAGGACCGCGGCTGACCGACGCACCCGCCCGGCCCCGTCGGCCATAGCCGGCGGGGCGGCGGGTGGCCGCCTCGTGGTGGGGTCGGGTGGGCGGGTTCCCGCGTCAGTACAGGATCTCGTTGCCCGCGGGGGAAGGCCAGTTGAGGGGCCCGCCGCCGTGCTGGTAGGGGGAGGGCTTGCCGGGGGTGTAGTCGTACTCGTAGTAGTAGTACGGGTTCCAGTTGACCGGTTGGGTCACGCCCGGGGCGGGGGATGTCCCCGTGGCCGGGAGGGCCCGGACGGTCAGCGTCACAGTACGGCTGTCGCCGGGGGCGATCGGGACACGGGGGTGGAAGGTGGCGCTCTTCGCCGTGTGGGAGCAGTCCGCGATGTCACCGCCGCAGTCGATGACCTCGATGATCCCGGACCAGGTGTTCAGCGGGTAGTTGGCCTCGATGTACTGGTAGGCGAACACGACGCCCGTGGTCTCGGTGTTGCGCAGGGCCATCGAGACGGTGAAGGTCTCCCCCGGCCGGACGACGGGCTTGTCGACGGAGTAGGTGATCCGGGGGTCCGCTGCGGCGGCGGACGCCGGAGACGCCACCAGTGCACCGACAACTCCCAGCAAGAGAGCGAGAGTTGTGGCGATCCTGCGCATTCGGAACGCTGTCATGCCGGGGAGGATACGAGTGCCGCGCACCCTTGTCCACATGTTCACGACACTTCTGAGGTGAACCGGCGTCCGCCCGACCCGGCCCCGGGCCCGTCCCGCCCTCACCGGTCGTTCCGGAACGAGTCGGGATACGGGCCTCGCGGTCGGTCCCGCGCGGCGGCGCGCCGGGGATGCGAGGAACGGGTCGGGCGAGCTCCTCGACCCCCAGGGTTCTTCGGTCACGCCCGGAACCGCACCGGCAGGCACGTCAGCCCCCTCAGCAGGGTGCTCGGCCGCCACACGAGGTCCGCCGGGTCGGCGTCGAGGGCGAGGTGGGGGCGACGATCGATCAGGGCGCGCAGGGCGATGGCGGCTTCGACCCGGGCGAGCGGAGCGCCGAGGCAGTGGTGGATGCCGTGGCCGAAGGCCAGGTGGCCGGCCGGCTTGCGGTGGATGTCGAAGCGGTCCGGGTCAGGGAAGTGGCGCGGGTCGCGTGAGGCCGCGGCCAGGGAGACGAGGACGCTGTCGCCCGCCGGGATGGTGGTGTCGCCGATCCGTACCGGTTCGGCGGCGAAGCGGAAGGCCGCGGCCCCCACCGGGCCGTCGTGGCGGAGGGTCTCCTCGATCGCGTTGTCGACGAGGCCGGGATCGGCGCGCAGGGCGGTGAGCTGCTCGGGGTGGGTGAGCAGGGCCAGGACCGCTCCCGAGACGAGGTTCACGGTGGTCTCGTGTCCCGCGACGAGGAGGAGGAAGGCCATCCCGAGCAGTTCCTCGGCGCAGAGCCCGTCGGCGGTCGGGGTGGCGAGCGCGCTGAGCAGGTCCTCGCGCGGGGCGGCCCGGCGTTCCTCGATGAGGGCGGTGAGGTGGCCGGTCATCGCGGCGACCGCCGCGCCGGCGGCCTGCGGGGAGCTGGGCGCGACCAGTTCGGTGGACCAGGCGCGGTAGCTCGCGCGGTCCGCCGTCGGCACGCCGAGCAGCTCGCAGATGACGGTCATCGGCAGCGGCAGCGCGTAGGAGGCGACGAGGTCGGCGGAGCCGGTGTCGGGCAGCGCGTCGAGCAGACCGTCCGCGATCTCCTGGATGCGGGGACGCAGCGCCCGGATCCGGCCGGCCGTGAACTTCCCGGCGACCAGGTCGCGCAGCCGGGTGTGCTGGGGCGGGTCGGTCTGGAGCATGTTGACCCCGAGGGCGTGGCCGCCGTCGTCGGTCCACGAGGAGGAGTGCCGGATGTCGTTGCTCAGCCGTGGATCGGTGAGGGCGGCGCGGACTTCGTCACGGGTGACGACCAGCCATGCTTCGCCGGAGCCCGGAACGAGTATCCGGTGGACCGGTCCCTTCTCGCGGAGTGCCGCGTAGGCGGGGTACGGGTCGACGGTGACGTCGAGGCCCTCAGGCGACAGTTCCTGAAGCGTCGGAGCCGGCATGCGCTTTCCCCTCCCGAGAAACGGGGAGTACTCCCCGGTGATGGCTCGACTATACCAAACCGGGGGAGCATCCCCACTTCTTGCGCGCCTCCCCGGACCCATCAGCCGGACCGGACCGGCCGGACGACCACACCGGTCCGATCCGGTCCGATCCGGTCCGATCCGGTTCCCCGATCAGACCCCCCGCCCCGATGGCCGACAGCCCGCCGCGACGGCCCGGCCCCGCCCCGGGTGCCGAGCCCCGGCATCCCCCACGGCGACGAGCACGAGCGCCGCGACGGTGAAACCGACCCCGATCAGCAGGGTGCCGCGCAGGTCGCCGCCCCCGGCGGTGATCGCCCGGCTTCCCAACGTCGTCGCGGCCGCTACCCCGAGGGTGATGGCGGAAGTGTGCACGGTGTTCACCAGCACACCGGGGTCGGCCACCGCCACCACCCGGTTGACCAGCAGCGGGTTCAGCGCGATGCCGGTCCCGCCGAGGAGCACCACCGCCACGACCACCGGCAGCGGCCTCCCGGGCGCGAGGACCAGGACCAGCAGCGCCGCGAGCTGGACGACGAGCCCCGCCAGCAGCCACGGCCGGGCCGCCCCGGCCCGCACCCGGCCGCCCCACCGGTTGACGAGGAAGGCCGCGCCACCGAAGCCGAGCATCGTCAGCGTGCTCCGCCCGGAACCCAGGCCGGCACCGCGCAGGATCGGATCGATGAACGCGAACGCCGCGAACACCCCACCGATCGTCAGGAAACTGCTCAGATAGCACAGCCACAGCCGGCCGTCGCGCAGCTCACCCGACGACGGCGGCCCGTCGTGCCCCGCCACGGACTCCGGCAGGCAGACGAACACCGCGAGGGCCATCACCGCGGCACCCACGGCGAGCAGGAAGAACGAGGCCCGCCAGCCGAGCGTCGAGGCGAGCAGGTGACTCAGCGGCAGCCCGAACAGCGTCCCGGCCATCAGCCCGCCCAGCACCACCGCCGAACCCCGGGCCCGCTCGCCCACGGAACCCAACCCCATGGCGGCGGACAGCGCCATCCCGAACGCCGCGCCCGACAGCGCCCCGGTGACCACGCGCAGCACCAGCAGCGCCCCCTCCTCCCCCGCCACCCCGGCCATCGCCTCGACCACCGCGTAACAGCCCAGGACCAGCACCAGACCGGCACGCACACCCACCCCGCGCAGACACCACGCGACAACCGGCCCACCCAGACCCATCCCCAACGAATAGGCAGTCACCAGCAGACCGAGGTCCCCGACCGGGACACCGAGATCACGGGACATCGCCCCCAGCATCGCGGAGACCTGGAACTCACTGGTCGTGACCACGAACAAGGCACAGGCCAGCACCAGGACAGAAATCTTCGAAGACGAACGTTGCATGCCCGAAGCATCAACCTTCACACTGGTATGAAGGTCAAGCCCCCGAAGGAGCACCATGCGGATCGCCGATGCCGCCGCCCGGGTCGGCGTCCCCGCCCACCGGCTGCGCCACTACGAGGCGACGGGCCTGCTCATCCCCGAACGCAGCCGGGCCGGGTACCGCGACTACACCCCGGAGGACGTCGAGCGGGCCCAACAGATCAGGGCCCTCCTCGACTCCGGCTTCACCGCCAACGACGTCGCCCTGATGCTCCCCTGCCTGCGACCCGACCCCGACGACGACCGCAGGTGCTGCGACGTCACCCGAGCCCGCCTGACCCGGCGCCTCGCCGAGATCCAGGAGCGACGCGAACAACTCCAGCGCACCGAACAGGCCCTCACCTCCTGGCTCGCCACCCCCGTCGAACCACCCCCGCCGGCCACGCCCTGACCCCCGGCGGCCCGCGCCCGGCGCCCCCCGTACTCACCGCCGCCCGGCCCCGAACGGCGGGACCGAACGCCGATTTCGGTCTGATCAGCCGGAGAACCGGAGCTTCTCCCCCTACGAGGACGACGACCGCGAACTCCTGCCTCGCGCTGCCGGCCGCCGCGCCCCACGCAACCCGGCGGCCATGCCCGGAAAACGCCTACGAAGCGACCGCTCCGTTGCCACGGAAGAGCATGTGCCGGTTGCATGGGTGCTTCCGTGCGGCATCTTCACAGAGGGAGACATGGCTGTGCCACGAGCCGAAGTTCGAACGGTCATCCGGACAGCGTCCACGAGGCGGGGCTGGACGAAGAGCGCGGCGGTGCTGATCGGCATCGCCGCAGTCGTCGTTCCGGCGACGCCCGCGGGAGCGGCGGCCGCGCCCCCCGGCGGCGCGCAGCGGGCCTTATCCGGGCACACGGTCTCAGCCGGGCACACGACCGCGACCGCCCCGGAGCAGGCCGACGACCCGGGGCAGGCCGCCGACGTGGACTCCGACGTGCTCCTGGCGGCGACCCCCACGGGCAGCGGGGTCGGCGCTGCCGGTGCGGGAGGCGGCTGGTGGAGCGCGTCCACGGCCGAGGACGGCCCGGAGCCCTCCTCGGTGTGGGCCGGGCGCCTCGACGGCGTCGGCGGGGACCAGCGGATCAGCCCCGACGACGGACGCCGCCACGTACGTCCGGTCACCGACGGGAAGACCGTGGTGTGGTCGGCCTACCAGGACCGGTCGTGCTACCTCCTGGCCCGGCCGCTCACCGACGGACCGGTCCAGGAGCTGGTGACCAGCCAGGGCCTCAACTGCTCCTTCGTCGCACAGGGCGTCGAGGGAAACACCGTGACCTACACCGACGCCGGCTACAAGAGCCGCCCGACGCGTGCGGCGTACCTGCGGATCGGTGGGAGCGGCCCGGTCGGCATCCCTCCCACGGGCGGCGGGAACCCGCAGACGACCTCGACGCGCTTCCCGTCCCTGCACGACGGCAGGATCGCCTTCGACGACTGCAGGTACACCGCCGCCACCGGCACCCACTGCCGGATAGCCGTCCTGGACGTCACGACCGGCCGGCGCACCGAGGTGGCCGACACCAAACTCCCCACACCGACCGCCATCACCTCCCGGTACGTCTACTGGCTGGACATCGAGGACGACGGGACGGGATCGGGGCCGACGGCGCTGCGCCGGGCGAACCTGGACGGCTCGGACCCCGTCGTCCTCAGCCCCGCCTCGGGCGCGGACGCGCTGCTCATCGACGGCCTCACCGCCTCCGAGGACGCGGTGACCGTCAGCGCACGGACCGTCGATGGCACCACGGGCCCCGGGGCCCCGGCCAAGCTGTGGCAGTTCTCGCCGGACGGCGCGCACCGCGAGCGGGTCTCCTGCAACCACGGCGACCAGCTGCTGCCCGCCGCCGCGGACGCCCGGCAGGTGGTGTGGATCGACACGACCACCGGCTCGAACAGTCTCGTGACCCGTACTCAGCCGGTCGGCACCTGCGCCTGACCCGTGCAGCGGCGCGCCACCCTTCCACCGCTGGGCTCCGGGGGATCGCGAGCGACCGCCTCGCGGGCGACCTCCTCGCGGGCGACCTACTCGCGGTCGACGGCGGTGAGGGTGGCGTGCCGGGCGGCCGGGCACACGCGCGGCTCCGGGCGAGCTCCCAGCGCACCGAGGCCGCGGAGGGGTGCTTCCCGGCGCCGGTGTCAGGACGCGGCCGCGCGCGCCGCCTCCAACTCGGCCACCAGCCGTACGACCCGCTTGTTGGTCCGGCCCGAGCCGGGGCCCGACAGCATCGACAACTGGTCCGTCCCACCGGAGGCCAGTACCAGCTCCGGAACGTCGGACGAGCGGAATCTGCCCGGCAGGACGGCCACCCGCACCTCCCGGACGTCCGCCCACGCGTGGGAGCGCGCCCCGAGCAGCCCGGAGTACCTCAACCCGGCCGACCCGTAGGAGACGCCGAACACCGGCGCACGGAACGTCAGCAGCACACCGGGTACGCCCAGGAGCACGATCGGGATCAGGCCCAGGAGCGGGCTCACCACCTGACCCGCGGCCGCCGCCTTCACCACGCCCACCGCCATCACGGCGGCGACCAGCAGGAGCACGGCGCCCGTCGGGAAGTAGACGAGCGACCAGGGAGTGCGCCTCGTCCGCATGTCCGGCCCCCTCCTCCACGACGTACGGCACCGTCCGGGCCCTGAAGGGCCGCCGCCGCCCGTGGACAAGCATACGAACGGTGACCGGCCGCGCCGCCGGCAACGTCCCGGGCTCCGGGTCACTCCCCGGCGGCGAGCCAGCGCAGTCGTCCGTCCTTGGCGTACGTCCGGCAGGTCAGGGCGATGCCCGCCGAGGAGGTCGCGGTGGCGCCGGCTTGCCCGCACTTGCGGTGCGGCTCGTTGCAGCTGCCCTTCTTCTTCCCGGGTATCTGGGCGCAGTTCTCGGTGTCGTGCGCTTCCTTCCCGGCGGCCGAGAGGTTGTCGTAGTCGCTCCCGTCGTGCCGTCCGGGAGAGTCGCCGCCCGTGGTGCCCGCGCCGGACTCCGTCCCGCTTCCGGCTCCCCTGCGCGGTGTGGCGGCCGCCGCGGGCGGAGCCGGCTTGGTGGTCGCCGACGCGGTGGTCGCCGTCTGCGGTGCGGGCGGCGGGACCGGCACGGGCGGGGCCGGCTCGACGGGCGAGGCCGGCTCGACGGGCGAGGACTGCGGGGAGGACGGCAGCGGCGACGGCACGGCCGAACTCACCGACTCCATCGCGGAAGCCGGCACCGAAGACGAAGCCGTGCCGGCCGTATCGGCTGTTCCGGACGCGCCGGGACCGCAGGCCGTGGCCATGGCGAGGAGCAGTGCCACGGCGCCGACAGCCACCGCCTTCGGCATCGTTCGCATACTGAACTCGGGACGGGACATCAGGCCAGTCTAGACAACCGATGATCTTGACCTGCCGGCCGGCCCGGCCTCCCCGAGCAGCCGTCCCGGGCGGCCCCGGCCGCTCAGCTCGGATCCCTGCGCATGCACCACGCGCGGGGGCCGCCGTCCGGGAGCTGGACCTCGGCCGTCACCCGGAAGCCGAGCCGCCGGTAGAAGCGGACGTTGGCCTCCCTGGAGGTCTCCAGGAAGGCCGGGTAGCCGGCGCGCTCCGCCTCCGCGATGCCTGGCAGCAGCACGGCCCGGCCCAGGCCGCGCCCCTGTGCTTCGGGCGCGACCCCGACGGTGCTGAGGAACCACACCGGCTCCTGCGGCCGGTGCGGCTCCACGACCCGCTCGGCCGCCTCGAAGGCGGCCTGCCGGTCGCCGGCCAGTTCTCCCAGCGCCGGCCCGAGTTCGGCGAAGGCGGGCGAGGGGTCCCGATCCGGCACGGACCAGGCGGCCACGGCCAGGCCGCCCTCGGCGACCCACACACGGCCGTAGGCCATGCCGATACGGGTGAGACAGATCTCCTGGAAGCGCCTGACCCGCGCCTCGTGATCGTCGGCGGCGATCACGTGCCGGGTGAAGGGATAGTCGGCGAAGGCGCGGCCGAGGGTGTCGACCGCGGTGGGGATGTCGGCGTCCGTGATGGGGCGCACGGAGAGGGGGGTACGTGGAGCCTGTTCGTCGTTCACCGCACCGATCCTGTCACCGGGCCACGTGCCCGACCACGCGTTTTGCCCTCGACAGGCCCACCCGGGCACGCCGCCCCACTGACACAGGGGGCTGCTCCCCCTTGGGGCCCAGGGGGTGGAGGCCGGCTGACCCCCGCTGGCGCGGGGAGCATGGAAGCGGAGAGCTCGGGACATCGGGCCCATCCCCGCGGACGCGGGGAGCAGGGATGGGCAGCGTACCGTTTCACCGCCGCAGGGCGAGGTGAAGACCCCTGTCCGGGTCGTAGCGGAGCCACTTGAGCGCGCTCCCCTCCGCAGCGGTGCCGTCCGGCTCCAGGATGACGACGCGCAAGTGGCGCAGGACTCCGATGCCCGGGTTCTCCCAGTATTCGGGGCGTGGAAGGTGCTCGAACCAGTGGTTCGGGACGGACACCGTGTTGAGCGACAGTTCCTGCTGCTGGGCTCGCCTGGCGGCACGGTCCGCCGCCCGTCGGCTGTACCACGTGAGGTCCGCCCTGATCCGGCCTCGCGGGTCGTAGCTGTAGTGCCTGCTGGGATGTTCGCCGACCCGGGGGTGGTGGTAGAGCAGGACGGCCTCGACGGAAGGCTCCGTGAGGCGTGACCGAGCGGTCAGGCCGGGGGTGCCGTCGTGGCCGCGCCCGTTCGCGCCCCCGCTCACCAGGAGGTGGAGGTCGCTGGGGGTTCCGTCGACGGGGTGGTAGGGCTGCAGGACGTAGGCCTTGGCGGTGTTCGCGTGCCCGGCCAGTTCGGTGGTCCAGCCCTCCCAGGTCGTCGACAGCAGGGTCCCCATGGGGATCTGTGGGAACGGACCGGGGTCGTAGACGGCTTCGATCAGGGCCTCGTTGTCGCGCGGGGTGGACAGGCAGGCGATCCGGGCGGCCGGGTCGGCCCGCCGGGCGTCCTCGCAGTCCGGGCAAGCCCTGTCGGCGGTGCGCTGCGCAAGCTGGTGGTAGGTCGCGGCGAGCGCGTAGGGCGCGTACACGAGGCCGTCGCGGCTGCCCGGGGTGCGGCCGGTCGGGGGCTCGACGAGTGGCAGACCCGTCCGGTCGGGCCGCCACAGGACGGTCATCCGGGGGGTGCGCATGCCGAGCGGGCGGGTGCCGGCCGCGTCGTTGACGGCGTGTCGGTGGAGGCGGCCCCGCCGCTGGATGAGCAGGTCGACGGGGGCCAGATCGGTGTAGAGGCGGTCGCTGTCCAGGTCCAGCGACTGTTCGATCACCTGGGTGGCGATGACGAGCAACCGAGTCGGGCGCCGCGGGTTGGGTGCTCGCCGGTCCTCCCCCGGGCCGATGAGCCGACGGATCGCGGCTTCCCGGGACAGCCGGTCGCGCGGCACGAGCCCGCCGTGCAGGAGCAGGATCTCGTCGCGGCGCCAACCGTGCTTTTCGGCCTGGTCGAGGGCATGGACGTACAGCTCGTGGGCGGCGGCGACCCGATTGCGGACGACGGTGGTGACGCCCCCGGCGGAGGCTTCGCACAGGAGCCGCTCGGCGAGGGCTGCGGCGCCCGGGTCGGGCAGCAGGTCGAGCCGGGTGTGGAGTTCGGCCGGTGCTTCGTCGGGGGCCGCACGGGTGATGCGGCCCTGGCGGTCGACGACGGTGACCGGGCCCTTCGCCTCGGTGGGTCGGGCGGCGGTGCGGTGGCCTCGGCACCAGGCGGCGACCAATGCCTCGCGGGTGACGGCGGGCAAGGTGGCGGAGAGGACCACGACGGAGGCTCCCGCGTCGGCGAGCCAGGAGACGGCCGCCTCCAGCAGCCGTTCCTGAAAGAGCTGGTACGCGTGGGCCTCATCGATGACGAGGGTCTTGTTGGCAAGCCCGAAAAGGCGCAGGAACCAGTGCGCGGAGCGCTGCGAGGCCAGGGTGACCTGGTCGACGGTACCGACGCCGAAGGTGGAGACCAGGCCGAGGCAGCGGCGCAGGTACCAGGGGTCGAGAACGACGTCGGCGGCCGTGTCCCGGTCGTGGCGGTCGCAGAGGGTGGCTTCGACGAAGGGCGTGAGGTCGGTGAGGTCGTCCCGCCGAGCGGGAGCCTCCCCCGCGTCGAGGAGTCGGTGCACGGTGTCCGTCGCTTCCCCGGCCCCGTGGACGACGGCGAGATTGGCCTCGCCGGGCCGGCCGAAGGCCCGGGTGAGGAACTCGATGTGCTCCGTCGCGGCCTGGTCGGTGGCCGCCCGGGTGGGCATCGCCGTGTAGAGGCCGTGGTAGCCGTTGGTCCGGGCCAGGTGGTGGGCGTACCAGAGGGCCAGGGCGGTCTTCCCCGATCCGGTGCCGGCCTCGATGACGACCAGGGCCGGCCCGTCCTGCGGAGCGGCGCTCATGGCCGCCACCTGGAACGGGCGGGGCTCCGGGGTGCGTGGGAAGAGCCGGGCCCACGGCTCGGGCTTCGGTTCCCAGCCGCGCAGTCTCAGGTCGTGCACCGCGGTGCGCGCCGACTTCTTCGCGTCGTGCCACCACTGCTGGATGCTTGCCGCCCGGCGGTACTCGAAGCGGTTGTCGTCGGAGGCGATCCAGTCGGCGGTGACGACCAAGCCCGCGAACAGGAGGCCGGCCGCCGGACGAGAGAAGGTGGTCCGGTCCGGCAGCCGATCCAGCTCGACGTCCAGGATCGACGCCACGGCCTCGATCAGGAACCGCTGGATGCCGTCCCAGTCCTCCGGCGGGGCCGCCGTCGGTGCCCGCCCGAGAAGGGCCTCACCGGGGATGTGACCGTGGTGGCCGCCGAGGAGCAGTGCCACCCGGTGGAGACCGAGGTGCGGGGCACCCGTACCTCCGCAGCCCTCGCAAGCACAGCCGAGGAGCCGGGGCAGGCAGTGGGCGGTGATGAGTTCGTGCCGCAACCGGCGGGCCGCTCGGGAGTCGGCGGGGAGCGGTACCCCGTTCCGGCGAGCCTGCGCGAGCCAGTCCCTGGCCGCCTTGCGCAGGTGGCCTTTGTCGGTGTCGAAGAACTGGAGCTGGAAGCCCGCCGAGGCCTTCCCCAGGTCGTGCATGGCCGCGTAGAACATCGTGTTCCGTCGGGCGATGGCGATGTCCCCGGATCCGAGGGCTTCGGCGAGGCGGTCGCGGACGGGCGTCGCGAGGTAGTGGTCCCAGAGCTCTCCGGCACACGCGGCGGTGTCGAGCATGTGCGCCAGCAGCGGGTTCCACTTCGGACCGCCGCGCCTCTCACTGATCTTGTAGCGGTCGGTCTTGCCCCAGACCGTGACACCCGCACGGGTGATTTCCAGAGGTTCCATCGCTTGGCCGCTCCCGAGCCAGTAGGGTCCGCGATTATGACGAATCGTCAGATCGCAAGGATGTCCCGAGATCTCCTCAAATCTCGGGACACGTTGTCGAGTTGGGATCCACGGACGGAAGCATGCCAGCCGGCACTGACACGTCCCGACCGGCACCGGCCGACGGGAGAGATGGAGTCGACCGCACGTTCGACCGGGGTTCGCCGGGTGGGACTGGTCGAACTCCTCAGGCACGCCGAGGACTTCACGACGCTGGTCAGCTCGACCCCGGGCGAGGAAGTCGCCGTGCTCGAATACCTGATGGCGATCATGTACGCGTCCGAGTGCGTGCCGGACACCCACGACGCCTGGCGTCGGTGGGTGCGGGACGGGCACCCGCTGGAGAAGGCGGCGACCTGGCTGGAGAGACAGCCGCCCGACCACTGGGACCTGTTCCACCCCCAGCGCCCGTTGGGCCAGAACGCGCTGCTGGCCCCGTTCATGGCCGCGAGCGGTGTCGGTACGGCCCAGCTCGTCATCGAACGCACCGGCGACTACAACCAGTTCTTCGACAAGGTGCACCTGCACGACCCCGAGCCGATGCCGCCGGACGCGGCGTTCCGGGCCATGCTCACCCAGCACGCGTACGGCCTCGGCGGGCGTGCCATGGCCAAGGCCGACTGGCTGGGCCCCCAGCTGACCTATCAGGCGGTGGGCCGGCTCGGCACCCGCATCCGCGTGCTGGCCAGGGGAAGGACGCTGGGCGATACCCTGCGGCTGAACATCGTGCCGTGCAAGCCCACCGACACCGGGACCTTCAACTACTCCTGGACCGACGGCCGCACCGGCCGCCGCACCTTCCGCGGCCGGAAGGTGTCACGGCTGCCGGACGGGCCGGCCGACCTCCACTCCTTCCTCGGCCGCTCGATCCTCCTGCGTCCCGTCCTGGTGAACGGCAAGGTCATGGTCGACCGGGTCCTTCGGGCCGCCGGCGAGATCCTCGATCCGCCGGCGCCCGTACACCTTCAGGACGCCGTCCTGGTGGCGGGCCGGAAGGGCGGTGATCCGGAAGCCCTGCGTCCGAGCGAGGACCGGGCGCTCTGGCGGGAGTCCCACGCGCTGTACGCGGCCACCTACAAGGCCGACCCGACCCTGGCCAAGGACACCGACCTGTACGACCGCCTCGCAGGCCTGAGCGATCGACGGGTGGACCTGACCGCCGTGGGCCTGATCTCCCGGCAGGCGACCGCCACCGCCTGGGTCTCGGACACCTTCCCCTACGTGCCCGACCACAGGGAGCAGCTCAAGTGGGCCGCCGACGAGGGCTCACTGATCTGCGAGTACGCCGCCAAGTGCCTGTACGCCGCCGCGGTCGTGGCCCGTGACAAGGCGTACTCCAACCCGAAACCCTCCGACAAGGCGTCCCTCCTCAAGCGCTTCAACGCCGAACCGGACCTGTGGGCGGGCGCCGCCGACCACTTCTCGTTCCTGATCGCCGAGGTGAGCGACGGGAAGCCCGCCGGAGAGGGCCCGCTGGCGGAGTTCGGCAGGGAGATCCACTACCTGACCTGGAAGCTCCTCCGCGCCCGGCTGCTGTCCCTGCCGCCCAGCGGGCCGGGAAAGCGCGCCCGGGCCGAGGCGGAACTGAAGCTGAAGAAGATGCTGGCGAGTCCGGCCTGCCCGCCGTACCTGAAGGAGCCCCCGCGTGATTGACGAACAGCTGTCGCTGGACCTGAGCAAGGTCTTCGAACCGGTCGCCGCCCCCGACGGCGCACCCGACGACGGAGTTGCGGCCGAACGCACCCCCGCCCAACGCCTCACCGGCTGGCTGTGCAGCCTGGTGTGGTCCCACGACTACGGCCGCCTCGCCGACCTGCGCCGCCCCGAGGCCCTGTCGGAGCCCAGACTGCGGGCGGCCTCCTTCAGCTCCGAGGAGGAACAGCGGCCGGTCTTCGAGAAGGTCGCCTTCCTCTTCGCCCGCTACCACGCCGGCAGGAGAGTGCCCCAGGCGGGATTCGGCTCGATGGGAGACGCCCTGGGTCGTGTCGGCTCCCCCGCCGGCCGGGGCAGGGACGACCCGGGTGCCAGGCGTCTGCTCGACCGCCTGGTGGCCTCCCGCGAACTGCCCGTACGCCACCTCCAGCACGCCGTCGAACGCGTACGGGCCTGCGAGGTGACACCACCGTCCTGGGCCCGGCTCGTCGAGGACCTGTCCGCGTGGAAGGCCTCCGGCAAGGCGACCCCGTACGGCTGGGCACGCGACTTCTACACCCCCGAACACCCCGCCAAGAAGAACGGCTGACAACATGACGATCATCCGGACCAGCGCCGTCTCCGAGCGGCTCGACGGCCACCAGTTCCTGTCCCTGCACGCCCTCGAAAGCCTGGTCGCCGTCCTGCCGGTCCGCGACGAGAACGGCATGGCGAAGATCATCCCGTTCGGCGGCGAGACCCGGAACCTGATCACCTCCCAGGCCCGCCGCCGCGCCGAGCGCACCCTGAGCCGGGACAAGGCCAACGCCGGCGAGGGCGCCCTGGCCGGCTACACCATGGGCATCCGCACCCGGGAGTGGGCGCTGCTCACCGCCGAGGCCCTGCGCGGAACGGGCTGGGTGGAGCAGGACGCGCTGCCCGTCGCCAAGGCCGTGCTGGAGGGCGTGGGCCTCAAGTTCGGCGACAAGGAACGCACCCGCAACCTGACCAAGGTGCTGCTCTTCGCCCCGGAGGACGCCGGAGCCAAACTCGCGGAGTACCTCGACGCCAACCGGGACGACGTCGTCTCCTGGGTCGGAGAGTTCGAGGAGGCCCGCAAGGTCGCCGAAACCGCCAAAGCCAAGACCAAGGGCAGGAAGCGCGCGGCGGCCGCCGACGAGGACATCCTGCCCGTCGAAGTCGAAGAGAGCGCGACCGAGACCGGGATCCCCGCTCTGCCCAAGGCCGTACGCGCGGCCGTGCTGGCAGCCCTCGCACCCCGCGACGCCATCGACATCGCCCTCTACGGCCGATTCCTCGCCGAGATCGCCGATTCCCCGAACGTGGACGGCGCTGTGATGACCGGCCCCGCCTTCACCGTCCACGCCGCCTCCCAGATCGATGACTTCTACAGCGCCGCCGATGACTCCAAGATCCGCCGCAAGGCCAACGCCCTGGACTACCTCGACGCCGCGGACGACGCCGGCGCCGGCATGACCGGCTACCAGTCCCTCATCTCCGGCACCTTCTACCGGCACGCCGCCCTCGACCGGGTCCAACTGCGCGTCAACCTGATGGCCGGCGGCATGAGCGCCGAGGCCGCGGACCAGGCCGCGGTCGCCGCCGAGCGCCAGTTCGTCGAGGCGTTCGTCGACGCCATGCCCGCGGCCAAGAAGAACACCACCGCCTCCACCGGGTCCCTGCCCAAGCTCGTCCTGGCCTTCGACGGCAAGCGCCCCTTCAACTACTCCTCCGTGTTCGAGAAGCCCATCGACGAGCAAGCCGACGGCGGGGCCAGCCGCGTGGCCGCCGAAAGGCTCCTGAAGCACCACCGGCTCGTCACCCGCAAGCGCTCCGACATCGCCGGCGGCCGCGTCCTCACCTACGACCTCGGCATCCAGGACCTTCTGGACGACCTCACCGCCCAGGGCGCTCTCGCTGCCACCGAGGCCGACACCGCCGAGGAGCTGACCGCCCCGTGAGCCGGTCGTACGTACTGCTGGCCCGTCTCGCCGGGCCGCTCCAGGCCTGGGGACTGGTCTCCCGCTTCGACCGGCGCGACACCCACCTGAGGCCCACCAAATCCGGCTTCCTCGGCCTGCTCGCGGCGGCCGCCGGCTACTCCCGCGACGAGTCCCTCCATCCGCTGGACGAACTCCGCTTCGCCGTCCGCGCCGACCGGCCCGGCATTCCCGTGCGCGACTACCACACCGTCGGCGGCGGCCGGTACCCGCTGCGTCCGCGCGACCTGATCACCGACCACCGTCGTGCCCAGCAGGCCTCCACCGCCCTGGAGGCGGCCACCGGACCGGTGTTCGGCGCCACGACGGCCCGGGCCCTCACCGGCTGGTACGGGGCCCCCAAGGGCATCGCCCCCGACCCCGACGGCGGGCCACTCCTCGCCCGCAGAGTCGGCCGTGACCCGATGATCACCAGCCGCAGCTATCTGGCGGACGCCAAATTCGTCGCTGCCGTCGAACACCCGGACCGGAACCTGCTGGAGGAGCTGGCGACAGCCCTCGAACAGCCCCGGCGGCTGCTCTGGCTCGGCCGCAAGAACTGCCCGCCCACCGGCGAGATCTCCGGCGGCGTCCACCCCGGGAGCCTCGAAGAAGTGCTCGCACGGACCCGGTTGCTGCCGAAGTCCGCCGTCGACCGCCCCTGGACGTGGATCGAGGTGCCCGCCGGCACCGCCGGAGCCTCCCCGGTCACCGACCACCCGATCAGCTTCCACACCGTGCACCGGTCCTACGCGCCCCGCTGGGAACAACGCGTGCGCATCGAACCCGGCGAGTCCATCGGATGGGACCACTTGCTGTGACCACTGCCTCCACCGACACCGCCCGCTTCGTGGCCTGCCACAGCATCCTGCACCTGGACGCCACGCACGCGCTGGCCCAGAAGGCGATCCTCGACCCGCACGTCATGCACCGGCTGGTCATGTCCGGCTTCTACGGCTGGACCGAGCCGGGCGAGGCCGACCCGCGCGCCCAGATGGGCATCCTCAACACCTGGACGCTCGACCTCCGGAACAACAGCCTGGTGGTCATCGTCCAGTCCCGCGTCCAACCCGACTGGTCCTCGATCCCCCGCTCGGCACTGGCCGACAGGATCGCCCTGCTCCAGGTCGACACCACGGTGCGCACCGGCGCCACGTACGGCTTCCGGATCGTCGTGAACCCCACCCGCGACCGCCAGACCCGCACCGGCGACGGCGCCCTCGTCCGCAAGCGCCTCTCCGACACCACCCCCCGCCACGTCAAGGACTGGTTCGCCGCCCGACTCCAACCCGTCGGCGCCGACCGCGTCGGCCCGGCCGGCGTCCGCCGCATCGGCGCCGACGGCGACCCGGACACCATGGCGATCCGCGTGCTGCCCAAACTCGGCCTGACCGCCAAGCACCAGGGCACCAAGATCGGCCGCGCCGAGATCAAGGGCACCCTCATCGTCACCGACCCGCGCGCCTTCACCGAAGCCCTCGCCACCGGCATCGGCCGCGCCCGCTCCTACAGCGCGGGACTGCTGCTGGTCCGGCCCGTCGGGAACGGGTAGCGGGCACTCCCTCGGGCCTGCGGAGCAGGTGACCACGGGCCCGGAAGCCGGGCCCTCTACCCTGCTCTGCCACGGACACTCATGTCGGCCACGTAAGCTACTTCCTACCCCGATGAGTCCTGACCGGTAGCCGCTCCCAAACCCGCTACATGGCCACGACTCGAAGAGGGCCGCCGCCTCATCGCCCTGAAGAGCAAAGGCGACGGCCCCGCACGGTGAGAACGGCTCGTGGCTGAGCTCCTACTCAGCTACGGGCCTTTCCCGTTCAATCGATCAGGTCCACCAAGCTCGCGGCGAACGAGAGCACGGCCCTCACGAGACCGTCGATGAAGGCGTAGCGCATCCGCAACGCCTCCAGCCTGCTCCCGTCCGCGAACTCGCGGACCGCATCGACATCGGGATCGGTTCGTCGATCCGTCGCACCGTGCTCCGCCCGATCGTCACCGTTCGCGTGAGTGCTCAAGCGGGGCTCCCTTCCCTGAGACGCTTTGTCCCGGACCATCCGGACGTCTCCCGAGAACGCCCGGCAGGCGAGAAGGGCTGAACCGAGAATCAGCGTATAGGCCACTGAGACCTCGCCTTGTGGGTCAGCAAGGAGCGCCTGGCCGCAGGCTCAACGCTCTTGACGCATCATCACATCGATCAGAACTACGCCATCGGCGTTGTCCTCGACAGATCCAGCCCGGATGGCAGTTCGCGGCCGTGTGGAGCCATGGTGCATCCTCATGTTCCGCCTAACACGATGACTACTGGTGTCTTACTTGCTTCGCAGCACTTGTATACCGGCACTCATCACCGCACGCTGTTCACCCATCCGATGCCGCCTGGATTGAAGCCCCACATTGACAGCTTGCCCATGAGGGTGCAGTAGCCATTCCACCTTCGGATGATCACGGGTGCTTTCCCCTGGATCCGTGACGGTCGATCGAGACACACCCGGTGGCAATTCGGCTATGTTGTGGAACTGCTGCAAGGTGGCCGCTGCCGGTCACCGCAGCCACCTTCGGCCGATACCCACAAGTTCGTCCCCGCGCTAGCGGGGGTCAGCCGACTACTGGCGTGTCACTTGCTGGTTTGGGTGAACTACTCCCCGCGCCAGCGGGGGCCAGCCGGGCGTCCGGGCCATCGAGGAGCGACTGGGCAACTCCTCCCCGCGCCAGCGGAAGTCCGCCTCGCTGCGGGACCGACCGTTCGCCCTCCCCGTACTCATCGCCACATGAGGGGCAGTCAGTCTCTCAACAACGAGGCGAAGGGTGGCGAAGTCTCCTCCTGGTGCAACGGGGCGACGTCCATCTCGGTCTGGGTGGATCTTGCTCGTCGATGTCGGACAGCCACCCACGCGACAACCTATAGCCGTACCCGGGCTCCGGCACCCAGCCCAGGTGATCCGACGGTCATCCATCAGATCGAGCTGACACGGATGGCTTGCACCGGGCCTGCAATATCTATTCGATGTTTACTGAGTCTTTTATGTTCTCAGCATTGACCGCAGAAAAGGCTCGCCGCAAAATTTCGCGATCTCCTGACGTTATGAGCCTCCATCGGCTTGGACAAGCCCGGCGAAGAGCTTCCACTGCCCCAGTCCGTCGGAAGCTCGTTCACACGCGTCGCTCTGGCAGCATGCCGAAGCAACTGGTGAGCCACCAACCACAAAGCACAATGCGAGTCGGACTCGGAACGTGGTCCGGGCGGGAAACGTCCGCGACATCCATCCGCGCTCCGACTGCACCTCCTACAGCGGGCCAGAGGTTCCGCCGACAGCCGACGCCGAGAGCCATGCCCTGAACGAGCTGGCCGGCGAGATCACGGATCAGCACCAAGGCGAGGGCATGCGTCCGGGACACTTCTGCGGCCCGGACCATCAAGCGTGGGTCGGTGTGCCGATGGATCCGCCCTGAGGTCGGAGGGTGCTTTCCATTCGGCTGAAGTGGTCCTGTCGGCAACAGCTCCGGTCCCCGGGTTGATCTCCGCCATCACGCTGTGACGTCTGTGAAGACCTCACGTCTGTGCAGTCAGCTCTTGCGAACCAGGACAGCTGGCGGAGGCGTACTCTTCCGCGATGTTGACCCCTCCGACACAACGTTGGTGTTCGGCGTTGCCGAAGAAGTACGTGAATCCGCTGGCGAGCGCCTCTTGTCCGTCCCCGCCGGCGGTCCGATGTAGCCACACTCCAGCCCGGAGAACCCCTCAGAGGAGTCCCACGCCGTCGGCGGTTGGCCACGGTGCTCTGGCGTCGTGCGCGGGCGCCCCGCGAAGGCGAGTGGAACACGGATACCGGCCGAGAACTTGGCCGAGCATGCTGGCGTCGTTCAGTCTTCCCGGGCGTGAGGACGGACCGGCAGCGCCAACCTGCGGCTACCGACGACGGAAGTGGACCTTGGTGGTCATCCCGCCGCAGGACCGGTCGAGGGCCTGGCATGCCTGCGAGCGGACCGAGTTCTCGAGTTCGTAATCCCCTCGGGCCTACCTTTGCGGGAGCCCGCCGCGTCCGGCAGCTCACCTCAACCTGCCACAGGGTCATCCACTGGGAGCCGGACTCAGTAGTCACGCGCAACCCCGTAGCCCTCTCCACCTTGACCGAACACTGGATCCGCCTTCACGCCGCTCGCAGAGCCCACCGGATGAGCGAGTCCCGGTCGTGTTCGTGGAGCCGTTCGACCGTGCGCCGGTAGCGCTCCGAGGTGATCGGCGGCCCCTCCGGCGGCGAGGTGCACCAGGAATCCCAGCGCCACTGCCCGGTTCCCTGCCGGTTCGGAGGAGCCGAGGTGCATCCGGGGAGGCATCATCGGTCCGGCCGGCAGCAGGTAGCCGCCGGAGCGGCTATGGAGGACCGGGGCGAACAGGCGGTCACCCTATCTGCGAGCCGCCGCGTAGTCCTTCGCGCCCGCCAGTCCACGCAGCGCCTCCGGGCTCTCCTGCCCCGCTGACCGGGTAGTGGTCGGGACCGCTGTAGAGGTGCGCTCGGTGGACGGGATCGAGACCCTCGTCGAGGACTTCCATCAGGTCAGGCCTCAGCTGTACCGATCGGAGCCTGCGCATCCGTGGTCGCCTGATCCTCGGCCTCCAGTGTGCCCCGCAGGCCTTCGCCGGAATTGGGCTTGGGTTGCCTCTGGGGTGACCGATATCGGGTCCACGAGGCTGGACCGGGTGAGCGGGTGCGTCAGACGGAGTCTTCGACGACGGCCGGCCAGGCATCCCGTTCGGACAGGTGGAGCACGAGGGCGGCGATGTTCCAGGCGTCGTCCTCGCCCCGGTGGTGACGGCCTTCGAGCCGCCGCCCGGCGATCTCCAGAGCTTGTGCCATGCCGGGTCGTTTGCGCAGGCCGTACGCCTCGGTGAAGACCGCCTTGGCGTTGGTGTGGTGGCGGCCGAAGGGGTAGGGCGTCCGAGTGGCCTGGCACTGCCGGGTGAACTGATGGCGGTCGTAGTCGCCCCAGCTGACCCACGGCCGCACGCCCGCGCGATGCTCGGCCGCCAGTAGACGGCACGCCTCGGCGAAGCCGACCCCCTGGTCGACCTCGTCCTGGGTGAGGCCGGTCAGCTCCGTGCAGAACTCGCTGACCGTGGACCGGGCAGGCCTCACCAGAATCCCGTGCCGGGCGACGCGCTCACCGGCTTCCAGGTCGATGACGGTCAGTCCGATCTCGATGATCTCGCTGACCGCGCCAGGCGGCTCGGAACCGGCCCAGCAGGTTGCTTCGACGTCCACGACGTTGACGAGGCGCTCGGTCCGGGTGCTGTCCATGCCGGGAAGCGTAGGGAGGACCGGCAGCTGGGGCACCTGATTTTCGTCCTCGGCCGTCTTGGACTCCACCGGCTCACCGGCCATGGTCTTCGCCGGAGTTCAGCTCGGGTTGATCTCTGAGGCGAACGGCGCCGGGTTGGTGAGGGTGAACAGGCCCGGCCGGGCTCGGATTCGGTGGGGATGCCGCGGCTGGCCACGCGACTCAGCCAGGCGCAGGCGTTGTTGATGTGCCTCGGCGGTTTGGCGCCCAGGCCGAGGGCTTGGCAGTCCGTCCTCTCCGTGGGAGGCGGCGGGTAATTTTCTGCGGAAAATCGAAGGCTACTGGAGGCGGACGGCAGCGGTGCCGGCCGCCGGTACCGGTGCGGAGGCGTCACTCCCCCGCTGCCCTTCGAGACCGCACCCGTCTTGGCGTCGAGGCGTGTCCGACTCAGGGTGGGCCGTCACCACGGTCTCAGCCTCCCCGGGGCCCCTTCAGAATTTTCCGCGGAAAATCGGAGGGACTCAGCAGGGACTGACGCAACGGGATAGTCGGCCGTCGATGATGCCGATCGGCACGGCCTGGGCTGCGACTGCGACCAGCCGCAGCCCACCCATCACGGCCCGACTTCCCGTGCCCGGATCACTCATGGCATCGGATCGCTGATGCCATCGGCAGCGTCACCTTCCTCCTCGCTGGGCCAGCGCCCTTCGATGTACAGCTGGATGAGCGCCGCGTGGGAGAGCGGGGTGGCGGGATCGGTGACGTCACCGTTGGTCGTGTAGTCCAGGAGGACAACGTCCCCCTTGCCTCGCAGCAGCTCGACCAGGTCTGCGACGCGGTGTTCGAGGACCCAACGGTAGGCCGGCAGGTAGATCCGGCGGCGGGCCGTCCCGTAGGACAGCAGCTGCTCTCCGTGCAGGCCGGTTCGGTGACCCCTGACGGGACCGTACCGACGCACCGTCCGCTTCAGCCCTTTCATGGTGGTGACCCCGAGCTTCGAAGTATCGACATCCGCGTCCTCGAAGACCTTGAGGGCTTGCCAGATTCCTTCCACCGACTGGCTGGTCGTACCGTCGCTGTACGGAACCGGGATACCGCCGTGCGGATAGAAGGGGCTCAGTCGGACCCATGGTTCGGGAGCCTTGGAGGTCACGTCGATGATCTCGGCGCCGGGGAAGGCCGCAGTCAGTGACGCCATCGCACGGCGACGGCTGGCAATACGGATCGGCATCTGGAAGCCCCCTGACTCGATGACATCAGCCATTGAGCATCCCGGATGCCACTGACATCCCGCCGCTCCCCAACCACTGGTCGGCATCGCCGGGAAATTTTCCGCAGAAAATTCGTGTTCGCCGAGAACCGCCCACGCGGGCTACCGGGCTCGGTACGACCGGTGCCGCTGCTCAGGCAACCCGCGTGACCAGGCTGTGGCTGCCACCAGTGTCCGAGAATTTTCCGCGGAAAATCAGTGGCCCTGCACTCCCTCGCACGGACAGTGGATGACAGCTAAAGAAGGCAGGACACCGGGTGCACCACCGCCACTCCCCCACTGTCTTGAACCAAGCACGGCAGTGGAAACGAGAGCCTGTGCCCCACGGGCATCCGTCTCGAAGACCGGCTCACATACTCGGGGTGCGGGGGCCATCGGGTACGTCCACCGAACCACAGCCCGGGGTGGATCCTGCAGCCCGTCCCTCAGCATCCAGTTGAAGTCCGCACCCCTGGCTGCCGCCCCACGATGCCCGAAGGCGTCTTCGGTCCGCCCGAAGAATTTTCCACGGAAAATTCGGGGCCACCAGAAGCACCCCAAGGGCACGCATCCGTCAGTAGTGCGCCGACCTCTGCCAGCTCGCATCGCCGGCCCGACGGCCGACCCTTCACGCCACAGAATTTTCCGCAGAAAATCTGAAGCCCCTCGCCAACGCCACCCCAGAGCATCCGTCCCATCAGCATCGGCAGTGCAGCCACCTCGCCTCCTGGCCGCGTCACTTCCCTGGTACCAACGCCCGGCAAGAGCGATCCGAGGGAACCAGCCGCTCCTGCTCGATGGCGGACTTGAATCGCTCGCACTCCACCGGGTCGAGGTCTGCCGCGTTCCGACTGATGCGCGCCCGCGTGTCCGCGCTCTGTCGTCGATCGACAGCCGGGTGTAGCCGCAACATTCAAGCGCCTGGGCATAGGTACTCCTGCCCGGGTCGGGTAGGCCGCGCATCACCACGACAAGGCCGCGCTCTCGTCCGTCCAGGTGCGACGGAAGATCCACTTCCCTCACACCGACGAGGCTGGTGTTCGGGCGACCGGTCGTGCGTGGGGTCTTCTCCAGCGCACACCTGCCGCCCGGGCACTCGAGTTCGCGGGCTCAGAGACGGGAACGACGATGGTCAGCCCAGTAGGTGAGAGTGGCCCAGATTGATCCGCCCTCCCAGACGCAAGACGGTCCACGCCACCGAGCATCGCCCGCGACTCCACGAAGGGCGGCCTCGGTCCGCCCGGAGAATTTTCCGCGGAAAATCCGGAGCTCACCGGAGGCGATGTCTGCCGCCGGGCCGCTGCTCTACGGTGTCATCGGCTGGGGGGCGAGAGACGGCCGGCTTCGTCCACACCCGAGTAGCGGCGATCGGTCAGCGGTGCTGGGACGGCAGTTGGTGATCTTGAATGCCGTGAGTGCTCACCAGGGACGACATCATCTGACAACTGCGATCGTCTTCATGAACGATGGGCGGCCTGGGTACGGTGGCGGCATGGCCACGATCCTGCGACACCCCCGACCTGGAATCACCTGGGATTGGTGGGCCGTGGACACCCAGGGTTTCCTCGTGCAGTTCAGCGATGGCCCCGCTCCTGAACACCTGCTGGCGCATGTGAATCATGTCGACACCGCGACTGCGTGGGCAGAGAAGAACTGCCTCGCATGGTTCACCGGCACTCCCCCGCCGCTCCACGCCTTCAGCTGCAACGGCGAGCGACCGACCTACACCCGCAGCAGCGTCCCGGGCTTCCCACTGCGGCTCGCCGACGCGCCGGCAGCGATCGCGGATGTCGCGGCTTTGGTTCAGCTGCACCGGGCAGTGGGCGACGCTTGGACGATCTACCTCGACGGGGGATGGGTATAGAGCTTCTCTTCTGATCTTCTGAGTCACTCCGCCCAGAAGAGAGCGGATGCTGATCCTGACCAATCCTCGGAGCATGTCCGCTGTACGACAGGCGACCACGTTCCTGGGCGGTCGTGATCGTCATGACGGACCTGGGACAGGCGGTGCAGAGCTACCGGCAGCCGTCCCTGCGTCAAGGCGACCCCGGATTTTCCGCGGAAAATCCGGGGCCTGCGGAAGCCGCTTCCGACGGCAAACCTTGGACGGCTCGGACCGCCAGGCCGACAGCTGACGGACACTCTCCGCGCCACGGAATTTTCTGCGGAAAATTCCGAGCTCGCTGGAGACGGTGCCTACGCCCGGACCGCTGTCCCTTGGTGCCATCAGCAGGGAAGAGTGGATCAGTAGCGATTCTCGACCACGTTGACCAGGTGCCTGTTGACCAAGGGAGCACTAGCCTCGGCAACCGTGCGCACGGATGTCCGTAGCGGCATCGAGTTCCGCAACCCCGACGTCGACGCCGACTACTCCGACGGCGAGCCATGGAATAGGGCGATGGAGCTGAGGCCGCTCCTCGGGCCCCCCCAACAGGTGCCCCCGGCGCGGCCGCCGGCAGTAAACGACGCGGTAGGCCCCCCCCCCGTCACCCACAACC
>NZ_JBHUAF010000004.1:65571-82523 GCF_042789895.1 Kitasatospora sp. NPDC056783 | reverse complement strand
ACTGGTCGATATGGCGCCGGACGCACCAGGGACGAGCCCGCCACAGCCACTACCAGCGCAGACTCGCCACCTGATCACGAAGTGCGGCTGGAGTACTAGGGCGGCCACTCGGACGAGGAACCCTCGGGGCCGGGAACGACGGAACCGCAGGCGGGCCGGAGCGGCCTGTCCTGCGGTTCGGGGCTGATCAGGAGGTGGATCAGGCGGTGGGTCAGGCGGTGTTGCGGGC
Source organism: Kitasatospora sp. NPDC056783 (assembly GCF_042789895.1). NCBI lineage: Bacteria > Bacillati > Actinomycetota > Actinomycetes > Kitasatosporales > Streptomycetaceae > Kitasatospora > Kitasatospora sp. NPDC056783. The sequence continues at coordinate 82,294 of NZ_JBHUAF010000004.1, read as the reverse complement.
GGCCGGCTTGCGGCGCGAGACGTAGAGGGCGGCGGCGCCGAGGCTGATGGCCAGGCCGGAGCCCAGGGCGAGGTACGGGGTGGCCGGATTGGATCCGGTCTCGGCGAGTTCGGTGGCCGAGCCGGTGGTGGCCCGGGTGGTGTTCGTAGTGGTGGTGGTGGTTTTGGTGGTGACCGAGGCCGGGGTGACGGCGGCGGGCTTGTCGGCGGGCTTCCCGGCAGGCTGGTCGGCGGGCTTCTCGGCGGGCTTCTCGGCGGGCTTCTCGGCGGCCGCCGCCTTGGCGTCGGCGAGCGCCTTGTCCGCGGCGGCCTGGGCGGTGGCGGCGGCCTTGGTGGCCTTCTGCGCCCTGTCCAGCTTCCGGAACGCCTCGACCCGGGCGTCGTCCAGGGCCTTCCCCGCGGCGGTCACGGCGGCCTTGGCCTTCTCGTCCGCAGCGGTGGCAGCGTTGGCCGCGTCGAACGCCTTGAGCATCCGCTCCTTGACCTTGGGCCGGTCCTCGTCACTGGCGGAGGCGTACGCCGCGGCCGCCTCCTCGGCCTCCTTGGTGGCGGCCGCCTTGGCCGCGGCGGCCTTCACCGCGGCGGCCTTGGCCGCCTGGAGCTTGCCCAGGTAGGGCTGCGAGTCGTCGAGGAACGCGGTGACCTCGGCCTGCACCTTGGCCTCGTTGGCGACGGCGGCCTCGTACGCCTTGGCCGCGTCGGCGGCGGCGCGCTCCAGCTCGGCGATCGAGCCGCTCTCGTTCCGGCTCTGCGCCGCCTTCGGAGCCGACTCCGCGAAGGCGGGCGCCGCGGAGAACACGGCGGCGGGCGAGACGACGGCGGCGACGAGAACGGCCGAAACCAGTGAACGGCGGAGATTCACGATGACCCCTTTCGGGTCGGAAAGAATGCGAGAGCCGTGGCCCCGAATGTTTCCGGCGGCCAGGCACGGAGCCGATCATAGGCATACGCATTCTTGACGCTCCATTCCGGTTCCCGGCAAAGATCGCGCACGCAACCTTCCTGGTCCGCCTGCGAATTGACGAGTCGACAAAGCGCCGGAAGAGAACGCTCCGAACACCCGGATTCCCGGAATCCGGACGAACCGGTCAGCGCTGGCGCGGGAGCTCGACGCGGAAGGTGGCGCCCTCGCCGGGGGCGGTGTGGAGGGTGAGGGTGCCGCCGTGGGCGCGGGTGAGGGCGGTGGCGATGGCCAGGCCGAGGCCGGCGCCGCCGCCGTTGTCGCGGCTGCGGGAGGCGTCGACCCGGAAGAAGCGGTCGAAGACCCGCTGGGCCTGCTCCTCGGTGAGGCCCGGGCCGGAGTCGGCGACCTCCAGCCGGCAGACGCCGCCGGGGCCGGGGCCCACCCCGATCCGGACCGGGGTGCCGGACGGGGTGTGCTTGACCGCGTTGCCGACCAGGTTGGTGACCACCTGCCGCAGCCGCGCCTCGTCGCCGACGACGGGCGCCGCGCCGGGCGCGCCGGTGCCGGAGGGGCCGGTGAGCGAGACCGGGCGGCTCGGGTCGAGGGCGGTGAGGTCGTGCAGCGCGTCGGCGGCGAGGGTGCGCAGGTCCATCGGGGCGAGGTCGAGCGGGCGTTCCTCGTCGAGCCGGGCGAGCACCAGGAGGTCCTCGACCAGGGCGCCCATCCGGTCGGCCTCGCTCTCGATCCGGGTCATGGTCCGCTTGACGTCCGCCTCGGTGGGCAGCGCGCCCATCCGGTACAGCTCGGCGAAGCCGCGGATGCCGGCCAGCGGGGTGCGCAGTTCGTGCGAGGCGTCGGCGACGAAGCGCCGCATCCGGGCCTCGGACTCGGCGCTGGCCGCGAAGGCCGCCTCGATCTGGGTGAGCATCCCGTTGAGCGCGACCGACAGCCGGCCGACCTCGGTGCCCGGGGAGAGCTCCGGCATCCGGTGCGACAGCTCGCCGGCCGCGATCCGTTCGGCGCCCTCCTCGATCCGGCGCAGCGGCCGCAGTCCGGCCCGGACGGCGAAGAAGCCGAGCCCGGCGATCAGGAGCAGCACGCCGCCGCCGATGGCCAGGAAGGAGGTGCTCAGCTTGCCGAGGGTGGCGTCGATGTCCTCCCGGGAGACGGCGACCATGACGTAGGTCGGGGTGACGGCCGGGGCGGCGTACGCGCTGGAGCCGGCGGCCTGGCCGCGGGGCGGCTGGAGCGGCAGCACCAGCACCCGCCAGCTGTGGTGACCGCGTTGGTCGGGCAGGTCGAAGGGGACGTCGGGGGCGGTGCTGGTCGGGTCCAGTCCGGCCAGCTGGGGCGCCGGGTCGCTGTCCGAGACCGGCTGGCGCATCGACGCCTGGACCTTGCCGTCCGAGGAGAGGTACTGCACCAGGTACTGGCTGGGCAGGCTGACCTTCCGGCCGGCGGCGGGCCGGCCGGCGGCGGGGGCGGTCAGCTGGCTCGGGGGCTTGCGGGAGAGCGGCAGCCCGTACCGCTGGAGCTGCTCGTCCAGCTGCTGCACCAGCTGGTTGCGGACGGTGCCGAGCACGAAGGTGTCGCTGACCACGAGCCCGGTGGTGACCAGGACGAGCGCGAGCACCAGCAGCCGGGCGCGCAGCGACAGCCGGGAGGAGAACCGGGCGAACACGGGTCCTGGTCCGGTCAGCCCTGCGGGGGGCGGCGCAGCGCGTAGCCGATGCCGCGCACGGTGTGGATCAGCTTGGGGCCGTGCGCCGGGCCGGAGTCGAGCTTGCGGCGCAGGTAGGAGATGTACGACTCGACGATGGAGAGGTCCCCGCCGAAGTCGTAGGCCCAGACGTGGTCGAGGATCTGCGACTTGGAGACCACCCGGCCGACGTTGGCCATCAGGTAGTGCAGCAGCTTGAACTCGGTCGGGGAGAGCGAGACCAGGGTGCCGCCCCGGGTGACCTCGTGGGCGACCGGGTCGAGGCTGAGGTCGGCGACGACCAGCCGGCCGTCCTCGGCGGGGCCGCCGGCCCGGCGCAGGATGGCGCGGATCCGGGCGATCAGCTCTTCGAGGCTGAACGGCTTGGTGACGTAGTCGTCCGCGCCGGCCGCCAGGCCCTGCACCTTGTCGCCGACGCCGTCCTTGGCGGTGAGGAAGAGCACCGGCAGGTGGTCGCCGGGGTGCCCGTGCGCCGGTCCGGCTATCTGTCCGCGGCTGGTGCGCTCGCGCAGCTTCTCGACGACGGTGAAGCCGTCGAGGTCGGGGAGCATCACGTCGAGCACGACCAGGTCGGGGCGCTCGGCGGCGACCAGTTCGAGCGCCTCGGTGCCGCTGGCGGCGGAGGCGACGCGGAAGCCGGAGAAGCGCAGCGAGGCGGAGAGCAGTTCGCGGATGTTGGGTTCGTCGTCCACGACGAGCAGGAACGCTTCGCCCTGGCCCCCGGCCACCGTGGAGCCGCCTGGTGTGGTGACAGTGCCTTGCACGGGGCTTTCGCCTCCTGGTCGGACGATGACGTTCAGCATGAGGCTAGCCCCCGGAGGCTACGCGACATGGATGAATGTTGGATTAACACCTTATCGGTCGGTTTTGGGGCGACCGGCGGGCTGGGGTGGGCTCGATGGTGTGCGCACGGGCGTGAACACGACGGACGGGGAGCGTGCTCGACGTGACGTGCCGCACTCGCGCCTCACGCGCCTGGTTTCACGTATGGTTTCACGCCACCCGGGCCGGAGGCGATCCCCCGCCGTGGCCGCGGAACGCCCCGGCGGGTCAGCCCCCGGCCGTCAGCAGCTCGCGGACGTGGTCCACCGCCTCGCCCACGGGCACCGTCCGGGTCTCGCCGGTGGCCCGGACGGTGACCTCCACCGTGCCCTCGGCCAGCCCTCGGGCGCCGACGGTGATCCGGAAGGGGACGCCGATCAGCTCGACGTCGCGGAACTTCACCCCGGGCCGCTCGTCCCGGTCGTCCAGCAGCGCGTCGACCCGCTCCCCGCGCAACTGCCGGTAGAGCGCCTCGGCGGCCTCCCGCACCCGCTCGTCGCCACCGAGGACGACGACCGCCGCCTCGAACGGGGCGACGGCGGACGGCCAGACGATGCCCTTGTCGTCGTGGTGCGCCTCCACGATCGCCGCCAGCACCCGCTCCACGCCGATCCCGTAGCTGCCCATGACCGGGACGACCCGCTCGCCGTCCGGGCCGAGCACCGAGACGCCCAGGCGCTCGGTGTACGTGCGGCCCAGCTTGAAGATGTGGCCGACCTCGATGGTGACCACCACCTCCAGCGGCGTGCCGCACTCCGGGCAGGCCTCGCCTGCCGCGACCTCGCGCAGGTCGGCCCACCGCCGCACCGCGAGGTCCCGCTCGACGGACACCCCGCGCAGGTGCACGCCGTCGGTGTTGGCTCCGGTGGTCAGGTCCGTCCGGCCGCGCAGCGCCTCGTCCGCGAGGACCGGCAGCCCGGTGACGCCGACCGCGCCCAGGCTGCCCGGGGAGGCGCCGAGCGCCGCCCTGATCTCCTCGGCGGTCGCCGGCCGTACGGCGGTGGCGGCCAGGGTGTCGACGAGCTTCTGCTCGACCAGACCGTGGTCGCCGCGCAGCAGGACCAGGGTCAGCTCCTCGTCGACCACGTACACCAGCGTCTTGACCTGTCGCTCGGCCGGTACGCCGTGCAGCCGGGCCAGTTCGTCGATGGTGCGCGCCTCGGGGGTGTCGAACCGCTCCGGAGCGTCCGGGCCCGGGCCGTCGGCCACGGCGGGCAGCGCGGACGTCGCCTTCTCGGTGTTCGCCGCGTAGCCGCAGCCCGGACAGCGGACCACCAGGTCCTCGCCCGCCGCCGACGGGCTCATGAACTCCACCGAGGCGCTGCCGCCCATGCTGCCGCTGGACGCCCGCACGGCGATCACGGGCAGCCCGAGCCGGGCGAAGATCCGCTCGTAGGCCGCTCGGTGCAGGTCGAAGGAACGGTCGAGCCCGGCCTGGTCGACGTCGAAGCTGTACGAGTCCTTCATGGTGAACTCGCGCACCCGCAGCAGGCCGCTCTTCGGACGGGCCTCGTCCCGGAACTTGGTCTGGAACTGGAACCAGCGCTGCGGCAGGTCCCGGTAGGACCGCAGTTCCTGCGACAGGACGGTGAAGATCTCCTCGTGCGTCATGCCGAGCGCCAGGTCCGCGCCCTTGCGGTCGCTGAGCCGGAACATCTCCTCGCCCATCGCCTCCCAGCGGCCGCTGCGCCGCCAGATCTCCGCCGGGTGCAGTGCGGGCAGCACGAACTCCTGAGCGCCGATCGCGGTCATCTCCTCGCGGATGACGTCCATGATCCGGGCGCGGACGCGGACGGCCAGCGGCAGCAGGGAGTAGTGGCCGGCCATGAGCTGCCGGACGTACCCTCCCCGCACCAGCAGGCGGTGGCTCACCGCGTCGGCGTCCGCCGGGTCCTCCCGGAGGGTGGGCACGTACAGCTGGGACCAGCGCATGGAACCGGACACCGTCCTCTCGGGAGCAACCGTGGAACCGTCGCACCGGCACGCGCGCCGGCACCGCGACGGGGCCCGCAGCCTAGCGCGGGGGCCCGGCCGAATGCCTCCGGTTTTTCCTCCCGTTTTTGCTCCTGCTATGATTTACGACGAGGCGAAGGCAATGCTTTCGAGCAATTGCCCGGCCCGATCATTTCGGTGGTCATAGCGAGAGGGAAACGCCCGGCTCCATTCCGAACCCGGAAGCTAAGCCTTTCAGCGCCGATGGTACTGCAGGGGGGACCCTGTGGGAGAGTAGGACGCCGCCGAATTCTTCTTACGGCCCCTGCCGTGTCCGACAGTGACACGGCAGGGGCTTTTTCGTTTCCCGGCACCATTTCCGGCACCGCTCGCGGCACCATTCCCGACACCCGTTCGCGACACCGTTTCGGCTTTCCCGCCGGCCCTCGCCGTTTTCCGCTTCCCTCCGGCCGCGGCACGCCCTCCGGCACGTCCAGCAGATGAGACGACAAGTCCCGGAAGAGGCGCTTTGCGGGCATCTGAGAGGATGGCGGACACCGAAACCGACTTGCGTCTCGCCAACTGAGACTGCAATATCATGCTATGGACAACACTAGCGGCGTCGGCGTTCTCGACAAGGCCGCTCTGGTGCTCAGCGCACTGGAGTCGGGCCCCGCCACACTGGCGGGGCTGGTCGCCGCCACCGGTCTGGCGCGGCCCACCGCCCACCGACTCGCCGTCGCACTCGAACACCACCGTCTGGTCACCCGCGACATGCAGGGCCGCTTCATCCTCGGCCCGCGCCTGTCCGAACTCTCCGCCGCAGCCGGCGAGGACCGACTGCTCGCCACCGCGGGCCCCGTCCTCACCCATCTGCGGGACGTCACCGGCGAGAGCGCACAGCTCTACCGCCGGCAGGGCGAGATGCGCATCTGCGTCGCCGCGGCCGAACGACTCTCCGGCCTGCGCGACACCGTCCCCGTCGGCAGCACCCTGCCCATGAAGGCCGGCTCCGCCGCCCAGGTCCTGCTGGCCTGGGAAGAGCCCGAGCGCCTCCACCGAGGCCTCCAGGGCGCCCGTTTCACCGCCACCGCCCTCAGCGGCGTCCGCCGCCGCGGCTGGGCCCAGTCCATCGGCGAGCGGGAGCCGGGCGTCGCGTCCGTCTCCGCCCCCGTGCGCGGGCCCTCCAACCGCGTGGTGGCCGCCGTCTCCGTCTCCGGCCCCATCGAACGGCTCACCCGCCACCCGGGCCGCCTGCACGCCCAGGCCATCATCGAGGCCGCCAACCGGCTCACCGAGGCGCTCCGCCGCAGCTGACGGAACGTCACGGAAGAGGGCCGTGCCCGAGGAACGGATCTCCTCGGGCACGGCCCTTCCGCGTCTTCCGTCCCGTTCTACGGTTCGAGGCGGTGCGGCCCCCGGAAGAGGAAGGTCGCCTCGCGGATCGAGGAAAGGCCGAGGGCGAGCATCAGCAGCCGGCCGAGCCCCAGACCGAGACCGCCGTGCGGCGGGGTGCCGTAGCGGAAACAGTCGAGGTACCCGGACAGCGGCCCGGTGTCCATGCCCTTCTCCCGGGCCTGGGCGACGAGTCGGTCGTACCGGTGCTCGCGTTGGGCGCCGGTGGTGATCTCCACGCCCTTCCACAACAGGTCGAAGGACTCGGTGACGGTCGGGTCGTCCTCGGGCCGCAGGTGGTAGAACGGCCGCACGGCGGCCGGGAAGCGGGTGACGAAGACGAACTCGTGCCCGGTCTCCTCGGCGATCAGCCCACTCAGCGCCCGCTCGCCCTCCGGGTCCAGGTCGTCCCTGACGCCCTCCGGGTCCCAGCCGGTGGCACGCAGCCTGGCCAGCGCGTCGGCCATCGTGATCCGCGGGAACGGCAGCTCCGGGACGACGACCCGGGTACCGAGGTGCTCGGCGATCGCCGTACCGTGCCGCGCGTCCACGGCGGCCAGGACGCGACGCAGCATCCGCTCCTCGAAGGCCATCACGTCCTCGACCCCGTCGATCCAGGCGATCTCGGCGTCGACCCCGGTGAACTCGGTGGCGTGCCGGGAGGTGAACGACGGCTCGGCCCGGAACACCGGCCCGATCTCGAAGACCCGGTCGATGCCGCCCGCGATGGCCATCTGCTTGTAGAACTGCGGGGATTGGGCCAGATAGGCGGTACGGCCGAAGTAGCCGACCTCGAACACCTCGGCGCCCGACTCGGAGGCCGTGCCCATCAGCTTCGGCGTGTGCAGCTCGGTGAAGCCCTCCTCGGCCGCCACCTCGCGCATCGCCCGCTCGACGGTGGTCTGGACCTCGAAGACCAGGTGCTGGGAGGGGCGCCGGATGTCGAGGAACCGCCAGTCCAGCCGCTGGTCGATGCCGGTCCTCTCGTCGATCGGCAGCCTCGGCTCGGCCGGCGAGACGACCTCCACCCGGGACGGGACGATCTCCAGCCCCCCGAGCTTGACCTGCGGGCTTGCGACCACCCGGCCGGTGATCTTCACGGCGGACTCGACCGTCACGCCGTCGAAGGCGGCCTCGATGGCGTCGCCCTCCCCGCCGCGCGGATGGGTGACCTGCACCAGACCGGTGTGGTCCCGGATCAGGACGAACTGGATGCGCCGCTGGAGGCGAAGCGTGTTCACCCAGCCGAAGACGGTGACCGTCTCGCCGAGGCGCGCATGGAGTTCTGAGACAAGGGTCCGCGTCATGGCGGCGACTCCCCGGGGTGCGGACGCGTTGGTCGCGCCACGTCGACGGGCGGTAGACGGCCGCCCTGGGCGTGATCACCGTAAGGGATCAAGATCCCTCGCGTCGCCCCGTTTTCCGCCCGCGTGCCCGCATGTCTCGGAGCGGTCGGCCTGTACGCCGGGTCCGGTCTCCCGGGCCGGCCGGGTGCCGCCGCCGGGTGCCCGGAACCGGCCCCTTGGGGTTCGGCTCGGGCGGCACGTACCTTGTCGGGATGACCGAGTACCTGCCGCCCGGCGGCGTCGTGTTCGAGGCGGACGAGCTGGAAGCCCGGTGGGCGGGGGCGTGGCGGCCGGAGCGGGTCGCGGAGCGGCTGGCCGGGGTGACCACGACCTGGTGCGTGGCGGCCGGGTGGGCGCTCGATCTGTTCCTCGGGCGGCAGTCTCGGGCGCACGGTGACCTGGAGATCGCGGTGCCCGCGGCGGGGTTCCCGGAGATCCGGGACCGCTTCCCCGAGTACGAGTTCGACGCGGTCGGTTCGGGGCGGGTCTGGCCGGCGCCGGGCCCCGAGGCCCTGGCGGCCACCCACCAGACCTGGATGCGGGACCGGGCGAGCGGCCGGTTCCTGCTCGACGTCTTCCGCGAGCCGCACGACGGCGGGACCTGGATCTGCCGGCGGGACGAGTCGCTGCGGCTGCCGTACCAGGCGATCACCGAGCGGACGGCTGAAGGAATCCCCTACCTGGCACCGGAGTTGGTGCTGCTGTTCAAGGCGAAGGAGGCACGGCCCAAGGACCGGGACGATTTCGCCAACGCGCTGCCGCTGCTGGGGAGTTCGAGGCGGGCCGCCCTTCGCGGGTGGCTGGAGCGCATCCACCCCGGCCACCCGTGGTCGGCCGAGCTGGCCGAATAGCCGCGGCCCCGCGCGGGAAGTCGGGCGGGGCCGGCCTCCCGCGCTCGGTCACCGCTCCCAGGTCGTCTTGAGCAGCTCGTACTCGACTTCGCCGTGCTCCGACCCCGGGATCGGGTCCGGCCAGTCCCCGACGTAGCTCCGGAGGAAGGACAGCCCCGACTTCTCCATCACGCGCCGGGATCGCGTGTTCACCGCCATGGTGTTCGCGGTGACCCGCTCGACGCCGAGGTCGGTGAACCCCCTGTCGATCAGGGCCCTTGAGCCTTCCGTGGCATAGCCCTTGCCCCAGGCCGCCCGGTTCAGCCGGTAGCCGAGTTCGACCACGGTGGGGTCGTGGTCGTCGAGCGGGCGGAGTTCGAACCAGCCCAGGAAGGTGCCGGTGGCCTTCTCCTCGGCCGCCCAGAAGCCCCGGGTGCCCGAGCAGGGGTGGTCGTGGAGGAGCCGGGGCAGGGTCGAGGTCAGGATGGCGTCGCGGTCGGCCGGCTCGCCGCCGTTGATGAAGCGCATGACCTCGGGGTCGTCGTCCAGCGCGAACAGGTCGTCGGCGTCGGCCGTGGTGAAGGGACGGAGGACGAGGCGCTCGGTCTCCAGGAAGGGGTGCGTCACCCGGTGATCCCTATCAGGCCGCGCCGAACCCCGTCATGTCCCTTTCGGAGGTCGCGGCCTCAGAACGAGTAGGGCCCGAACCGGCCCCAGGCCACCACGACGGACAGCACCAGCAGGAGGGTGTTCGGCACGATGCTCTTGGTCTCGCCCCGGCGGCCGTGGACGATCAGCGCGCCCACCATGGTCAGGGCGAGCCCGGTGGCGGCGACGGGGACCAGGCCGGCGGCGATGTTCACGGCGGCGGGCAGCACGAGTCCGATCGCGCCGAGGACCTCGACCAGCCCGATTCCCTTGATCGCGGCGGGCGAGAAGTCCTCCGCCCAGGGGCCCGTCGTGGCGATCACCTTCTCCTTGGACTGGAGCGCTTTTCCGGCGCCCGCGGCGAGGAACAGGGCGGCCAGCAGGCCGGCGACGACCCAGAGGAAAGTGTTCACGGGGATCCGATCGAAGCAGGATGAGTTGAAGCTTCAACCTAAGAGGGCATGACTTGAACCGTCAAGTCATGCGTTAGGGTCATCGGCATGGACAACGGTGAGCCCCGCTGGCTGGACGAATCCGAGCTGGACGCCTGGAAGGCCTTCAGCGCGCTGCTCATCAAGCTGCCGGGCGCTCTCAACGCCCAGCTCCAGCAGGACGCGGGCCTGACCAACTTCGAGTACCTCGTGCTGGCCGGCCTCTCCGAGGCGCCGGAGCGCACGATGCGGATGAGCATGCTCGCCGTCCTCGCCAACGGCTCGCTGTCCCGGCTGTCCCACGTGGTCACCCGCCTGGAGAAGCGCGGCTACCTGCGCCGCGAACCCTGCCCGGACGACGGCCGCTACACCAACGCCGTCCTCACCGAGGACGGGCACCGTCAGGTGGTCGAGGCCGCTCCCGGCCACGTGAACAACGTGCGGTCACTCGTCGTGGACGTCCTGGAGCCGGAACAGCTCCGGCAGTTGGGCGAGATCTCCGCGCGGCTCCTGCACGCGATGGACCCGGACTTCCCCTGCCCGGACACCCGCTGACCCGAGAACCGACGGGACGGCGGCCCCCCGCGAGAGGCGAGGGGCCGCCGGAACGGCTCGCCAGGCCCTGCCCGGCGAGACCGGCCTAGGCCGTGGTCAGGTGGTCGAAGTCGCCGGCCTTCGCGCCCTGGAGAAGGGCGGTGAAGGTCGGGGCGGTCGTGCGGACGATGACGTCGCCCTCGTCGGACTCGCGGAATTCGATCACACCGCCGGCCGCGCGCACCTCGACGCATTCGGAGTTCGCAGCCGAGTAACTTGACTTCTGCCAGGCTGAGTTACGCATTTTTGCTTTCCATATCGTTCTTGATGGACTGGATGAACTCCCGAGACCCATCCTCCGAAAGAGCCGCCGAACCGATCCGTTCGAGCAGGGAACGGAACTGGGCGAGATGAGCGGGCGCGTCGAAGAGCACGCTGTCGAGACCTGAATCCGTCTGCGCCGTGTCGAGCTCGGGAAGAGGGCCTTCCACGTACGTGAAGTTCTCGTGGTTGACCGGGAGCGTGTCCGTGTCGAACAGCACGACCCTGATCGAGATGGCCGACCGCTCGGAATCCCGGAGGAGGCTGCCGAGTTGCTCGGCCTGGACTCCGGGCCCACTGAACTGCATGCGCAGCGCCGCCTCATGGATGTACGCCGAGTACGGGGTCTCGCCGGAGCGGACCACGTGCTGTCGCCGCAGACGGAAGGCGGCCCTCAGATCGACCTCGTGCCGCGGGAGTTGCGGGTAGCCCCGGGCGAAGACCGCGGAGGCGTAGGCAGCCGTCTGGAGCAGCCCGGGAATGAAGGCCATGGTGTAGGTCGAGAGCCCGTGGGCATGAGCCTCGATCTCGGCCATCTCCAGGAAATGCTGGGAGAGGCGCCCGCGGTACTCCTCCCACCAGCCGCCCTTGTCGCGGTCCGTGATGATGTCCGCCAACGCGTCGATCAGGGGTTCGTTGACGCACATGCACAACGCGGCGATCGTGCGCAGGCGTTCGACGCTGATGCCGGTCCTGCCGCTCTCCATCTGGGTCACGTGGGCGGGATTGATGCCCAGCGCGCGGGCGAGCCGGCTGCCGCCGAGACCGGCCTGCTCCCGCATCCTGCGCAGCTCGGCGCCCAACCTCAGCTGACGAAGGGTCGGGTTCGATCGAAGTGCCATTGAGCCAGTCTGCCTCGGGGTGACAGCCACGTCCGGGTGAACTTTCCGCACCTCGCCACAAATCTGTGGCGGCTCGCGTTATCGTCATTTCCGGATTGATCCGACGGATCGTCAGTGATTGTCAGTATCTCATGAATTCAGGTCATCAGGAGCCTGTCGCCCCCCTCCCCACTTCACCCCACAGCCTCCCGGAGGTTCCCGTGCGCACCCGCGACATCCCCTCGATCGCCCTCCCGCGCCAGTCCCTCCGGGACGCCCCGACCCACGCGGAGCGGGACTCCGAGACCGTCGTCGACGCCGAACCCGCCCGTGGCGAATCGATCGTCAACGCCTGGGGCAAGACGGTCCGGTACGAGCTGGACCGCCCCGCGTGAGCCGCGAGCCCATCTCGCCCGACGACCCCCGGATGCGGGACTACACCTCCTCGCACCTCACCGCCCTGCTCGGCGAACTGCACCGGCGCGGCCTCCGGTACGGGCTCCTCTGGGACTCCGCCGCCGCCGGTGGGGCCGACCGCGACGGCCGCCTCCTGGTCGACTTCGGCAACGCGCCCGTCAGCACCCTCGTCAACCTCCTCCACCTGCTCCGGGACCTGGACCGGGAAGCGGTGTGGAACCAGTGAGCCGAGCACGCGCGAAGGCCCTCGCCGCCCGACTACAGGGGCGAGGGCCTCACGGTCGTCCGTCGGCTCCGGGTCAGCCGCCGGACGGGTTCCTGGGGGCTCCGGCACCGGGCCCGGCACCGAACCCGGCGCCGCCCTCGACCAATTGACTGGCGGCGTAGCCACCGTCGGCGTCCGGGGTGCCGACGACGGTCACGCTCTGGCCGGGCTGGAGGTCCGCGACCTTGCCCTCCTTGTTGAGCTGGACCTTCGTCGCGTCGCCGGTGGTGACCTTGATGGTGTTGCCGTTGGAGTCGGTCAGGTAGACGGTGTTGCCGTCGACGGCCTTGACCGTGCCCCGGGCGAAGCCGCCCTGGCCCTGCGCCTGTCCCGGTGCCTGGCCCTGCGCCTGGCCCTGGCCACCACGCCGGGAGCCGCCCTGCCCGAAGCCACCCTGACCGGAGCCGCTCTGCCCGTAACCCCCCGCCGCGGCGGCCGGCCGGGTTGCGGAAGAGGACTTCCCGCCACCCGACGGCGTCCCCTGGTTCCGCTGGAACCAGGCCCCGCCCGCGAACGCCCCCGTGGCGATCACGCCGCCCGCCAGCACCAGGCTGAGCCAGGGCAGCTTCCGCCGTGGCGGCGCGGCCAGTTCGGCGCTCACGTCGCGCCCGTCCGGCGGGGTCGCGAGGAGGGCGAGCTGTTCGGCCGGGGTGCCGGCCTCGACCGTGGCGATCTCTTGGCTCATCTGTGGAGTCCTACTCGTGCCGGAGGGCGTCGATCGGCCGCAGCGAGGCGGCCCGGTTGGCGGGGTAGCTGCCGAAGAACAGCCCGATGGCGACGGCGATGGCGAAGGCGCCGAGCACCGATTCGGGGATCACCACCGGCTTGATGCCGACGATGCTGACGTGCGAGCCGGCGATCCCGGCCGCGACTCCCAGCCCGGCGCCGATCACCGACAGCAGCGTCGACTCGGTGAGGAACTGCCCGAGGATGACGGCGCGCGGTGCGCCGAGCGCCTTGCGGATGCCGATCTCGCGGGTCCGCTCGGTGACCGTCACCAGCATGATGTTGGTGATCCCGATCCCGCCGACCAGCAGCGAGATCGCCGCCACCGCGCCGAGCAGCACGGTGAAGGTCTTCGTCGTGCTCTCCCTCGCCGTGAGCAGCGAGGACTGGCTGGTGATCCGGAAGTCCGCCTTGGCCGGGTCGGCGATCGCGTGGGTGCCGAGCAGGACGCGGGTGATCTCGGACTGGGCCTGGGTGGTGGTGTCCGCCGACGAGGCCTGGACCAGGATCTGGTTGACCGAGCCGAAGCCGGTGAAGGCGTTCTGCACCGTCGGCAGCGGGGCGATCACCACGTCGTCCGGGTCTGTGAAGCCGCTGCCGCCCTTGGCCTGGAGCACCCCGACCACGGTGAACGGCGTGCCGCCCAGGACGATCGGCTTGCCGACCGGGTCCTCGCCGTCGAACAGCTGCTTGGCCGTCGTCGCGCCGAGCACCGCGACCTTGCGCGAGGCGAGCACGTCGTCGTCGGTGAAGTACTCGCCGTGCGCGACCTTCTGGTTGGCGGTCTCGAAGTACGAGGGGTACGTGCCGACGACCGAGCCCGGACTGTACGAGATGTTCCCGTACAGCGCCGTGCCGCTGGTGGTGACCACCGGGGCGACCGACTTGATCGCGGCCGAGTCCGAATCGCTCGCCAGTGCCTTGGCGTCGGCCACCGTGAGCTTCTTCACCGAGGAGGTGGCGCGGGAGCCGCCGTTCGCCGAACCGGAGCTGACCGTCAGCGAGTTGGTGCCGAGCGAGGTGATCGATTCCTTGACCGCGACCGACGAGCCGTTGCCGACCGCCAGCAGCAGGATCACCGAGGCCACGCCGATCAGCACGCCGAGCATGGTGAGCGCCGAGCGCACCTTGTTGGCGGCCAGGCCGCCGACCGCGAAGCGGAGCGTCTGCCAGAGCATCACGCCGGCACCCCCGCCCCGTGGAGGAAGGGCGGCGGGCCCTCGACCGGCGCCTGCCGGAGGTCTCCCACGATCTGCCCGTCGACCAGGCGCAGCACCCGCTTGGCGTGCCGGGCGACCTCGTCCTCGTGGGTGATGAGCACGACCGTGCGGCCGGTGGCGTTGAGCCCGTCGATCAGGGCGAGCACCTCCTCCGTCGAGCGGCTGTCGAGGTTGCCGGTCGGCTCGTCGGCGAGCAGCATCGCGGGCGCCGTGACCAGTGCCCGGGCGACCGCCACGCGCTGTTGCTGGCCGCCGGAGAGCTCATTGGGCTTGTGGCCGGACCGTTCGCCCAGCCCGACGAGCGACAGCGCGGCCATCGCCCGGCGGCGCCGTTCGGCGGTCCGGACGCCCGCGTAGGCGAGCGGCAGCTCGACCTGGGCGAGGGCGGTGGTGCGGGGCACCAGGTTGAAGGACTGGAAGACGAAGCCGATCTTGCGGTTGCGCACCAGTGCGAGCTGCTGCTCGTCGAGGTGGCCGACGTCGGTGCCGTCCAGCAGGTAGCGGCCGGAGGTCGGGACGTCCAGGCAGCCGAGGATGTTCATCAGGGTGGACTTGCCGGAGCCGGAGCTGCCCATCACGGCGACGTAGTCGCCCTGTTCGATGTCCAGGCTGACGCCCTGCGGCTCACCGCCGTGCGGGTCCGACGGACCGCGCAGGGCGTGCACGGTGGCGTCGCCGTGCCCGTAGGACTTGGTGAGCCGGCGGATCCGGATCACCGGGACGGGATGCGCCGGGACGCGGTTGTCGATGACGTGACGCATGACCGCTCTCAGCCCCTGCCGCCCCGGCCGGCCCCGCCGGTGCCGCCACCACCGTTGCCCCCACCGCCGGTGCCGGCGCCCGGGAAGACGCCCGCGCCCCCGCCCGCGCCCCCACCGCCCCGGCCGAGGCCCGGGAAGGAGGCGTTCGGGAAGCCGTTCCCCCCGCTGGTGGTGGGGAGTTCGACCTTGTCGCCCTCCTTCAGCCCGGAGACCACCTGCACCGTGCTGTCGCCCTCGACGCCGACGCCGACGGTGACCCGCTCGGAGGCGCCGTCCGGCCGCACCAGCGTCGCGGTGCGGCTCGCACCGGTGCCGGAGAGCGCGGAGGTGGGCAGCGAGAGCGCGCTGTCGGCCTCGCCGGTGATCACCTGGACGGTGGCGCTGAGGCCGGTGCGCAGCGCGCCGGTGTCGCCGCTCAGTTGCAGCGTGGCCGCGTACTGGACGGCGGCGGAGCCCGCGCTGCCGCCGGAGCCGGTGCCGCTGGGAAGCGAACTGACCGACAGCACGGTCGCGTTGAGCTTGGTGTCGGACTGGGCGTTCAGGGTGACGGTGGCCGCCTCGCCCTTCTTCAGCTTGAGCGAGTCGAGTTCGGAGAAGTTCGCGGTGACCTGCATCCCGGTCGGGTTGGTGAGCACGAGGAAGCCGCTCGGGGCGGACGTCGAACTCGCGGCGGTGCCGGCCGACTTGGTGGACGAGGAGGAAGCGGCGGTCGCCCCGACGGTGTCGCCGACCTTGCCGGCGATCGAGGCGACGGTGCCGTCCACCGAGGCGGTCAGGGTGGTCCCGGCCAGCGCCGTCCGGGCGTTGGCGAGATTGGTCTGCGCGGTGCTGACCTGCTGCTGGGCCTGGGCCACGGCCGCGTCGTCGATCTTGGTGGTGGTGACGGTGGTGGTCTGCGGGGCGGGCGTACTGCTCCCGCCCGCCCCGCGACCGCCACCGCTGCCGGCGGCGGTGGCGGTCGCCCCCGGCAGCGGTTCGGTGGTCGTGGTGGTGACCCCGGCCTGGGCCTTGGTGAGGTTGGCCTGGGCCGCGGTGAGGGCCGCCTGGGCCGCGTCCACCTGCTGTTGGGCCGCCGTGGTGTCGACGGTGGCGAGCACCTGGCCCTTCTTCACGGCGTCCCCGACCGCGACCTTGACCTCGGTGAGCCGGCCGCCGGTGGTGAAGTCCTGGGCCGCGTCGGTCGGTGAGACCAGGGTGCCGGTTCCGGACACGGTGGCCAGGACCGTGCCCTTGGAGACCGTCGCGGTACGGGCCGCGGGTTTGGCGGAAGCGGGGCCGGAACTGCCGCTGACCGTGGCGTACACCAGGGCGGCGCCGCCCAGCAGGGCCACGCCGAGCGCGGAGTTGACGAGGACGGCGCCTCGCCGCCGTGGGAGCACCTTCATGCCGGACAGCTTCCCTGGGAGCTCTTGCGTGGCCCTGGGCGCGGGCTGGGAGAATACTGACCGGCCGAATACGGGCATTCCGGACGGATGGCACACCCTCCGTCGGCGCCTTGGCCGCTTCGTGGCGCTTCGTTGGCCGAACTCCCAGCGGGCTCCCAGCGATCCCCAGCCATCCGGGAGGACGCCCGGGCGTCCCCGAGGGCGCCCGGTGGGGCCCCTGGGGACTCCCGGCGGGCCCGGGGACTC
>NZ_JBHUAF010000004.1:30275-65561 GCF_042789895.1 Kitasatospora sp. NPDC056783 | reverse complement strand
GCGCGGAACGCCGCGGGGGCGCGCCGGAGAACCGGTGCGCCCCCGCGGGCTCAAGGAAGGAGTCAGAGCGACTTGCGGAAGGCCTCCGCCACGGACAGGAAGACCGAGTTGCCCTCGGCCTCCCCGATCGACACCCGCACGCCCTCGGGGAACGGCCGCACGATCACACCGGCCTCGGTGCACGCGGCGGCGAACTCCTGCGAGCGCTCGCCGAGCCAGAGCCAGACGAAGTTGGCCTGCGAGTCCGGGATCTCCCAGCCCTGGGCGCGCAGCCCGGCCACCACCCGGGTGCGCTCCTCGACCAGCGCCTCGACCCGCGCCGTCAGCGCCTCCTCGGAGCGCAGCGAGGCGACGGCGGCGTCCTGGGCGAGCTGGCTCACGCCGAACGGGACGGCGGTCTTGCGCAGCGCGGTCGCCACCGGCTCGTGCGCGATCGCGAAGCCGACCCGCAGGCCCGCCAGGCCGTACGCCTTGGAGAAGGTGCGCAGCACGCAGACGTTCGGGCGGTCCCGGTAGAGCTCGATGCCGTTGGGCACCTCGGGGTCCCGGATGAACTCGATGTAGGCCTCGTCCACGACGACCAGGACGTCGCCCGGGACGGCGTCCAGGAAGCGCTCCAGCTCGGCGCGGTGGATCACGTTGCCGGTCGGGTTGTTGGGGTTGCAGACGAAGACCAGCCGGGTGTTCGGGGTGATCGCGGCGAGCATCGCGTCCAGGTCGTGGTCGCCGTTCGCCGTGAGCGCCACCGGGACGGGCGTGGCGCCCGCGACCTGGGTGATGATCGGGTAGGCCTCGAAGGAACGCCAGGCGAAGACGACCTCGTCGCCCGGGCCGGCCGTGGCGAGGATCAGCGACTGGGCGACGCCGACCGAGCCGGTGCCCAGGGCGATGTGCTCGGCGGGCACCCCGAAGCGCTCGGACAGCACCGAGGTCAGCTCGGTGGCGCCCATGTCGGGGTAGCGGTTGAACGAACCGGCCGCCGCGACCGCCGACTCCAGCACGCCGGGCAGCGGCTCGTACGGGTTCTCGTTCGAGGACAGCTTGTAGGCGTCGGCGCCGGCCGGCTTGCCGGGCTTGTACGTGGGGATGCCGTCGAGGGTCGGCCGCAGCCGCGGGCCCTGAGCTGACGTACTGCTCACGGTCGTACTCCGTTTCCTGTTGCTGAACTCTCCGGTGCGCGCTCCGGTGCGCTCGCCCGTCACGGACGGGTTCGCCGCCGTGCCCGGAACCTGGGGACGCGCCCGGACCACCCCGGTCGGGTGCCTTGCACGATACCGATCGACCCTCACCCGTAGGAGTGAGATGCCCGGTCGGGTTACAGGCGCGGATCAGCCATTCTGCCTGGTTCCTTTGGCACATGTCAGAGGTAAGAGGCCCGGTTTCAGGCGGGTATCGAAGGGGCGCACCCCGGCTCACTCTTGGAGAAACGTATCTCCATAGGCTCCCGATGCGCCGGTCACAGACCCTTGTCAGGAGCCATACGATCGGTCCGCCATGACAGCAGCAGCCAACCAGAGCGGTCGGCGTCCCACCACCTCACGGCGTTTGGAGCGGGCCGGCATCCGGGATGTGGCAGCAGCCGCCGGAGTGTCGATCACCACTGTCTCCGATGCGCTGAACGGAAAGGGCCGCCTGCCCGACGAGACCCGCAGCCGGGTGCGCGAGGTAGCCGAGCGACTCGGCTACCGCCCCTCCGCGGCCGCCCGCACCCTCCGCACCGGACGGTCCGGCCTGATCGGGCTGACCGTCACGACCTACGGTGAAGAGCCCTTCACCTTCACCGAGTTCGCTTACTTCGCCGAGATGGCCCGGGCCGCCACCAGCGCCGCCCTGGGCCGCGGCTACGCGCTGGTGGTGCTGCCCGCCTCCTCCCGCCACGACGTCTGGGGCAACATCGCCCTGGACGGCACCGTGGTGATCGACCCGCCCGACCAGGACCCGCTGGTGAGCGAGCTGTACCGGTCCGGCGTCCCGGTGGTCAGCGACGGGAAGCCCGGCAACTGCCCGGTCACCGCCTGGGTCGACAACGACCACGAGGCCGCCGTGCTCGGCATCCTCGACCACCTCTCCGAGGCCGGCGCCCGCCGGATCGGCCTGCTCACCGGCACCAGCACCGACACCTACACCCGGCTCTCCACCGAGGCCTATCTCGGCTGGTGCGGCAAGGTCGGGCAGGAGCCGGTGTACGAGACCTACCCGGCGCACGACCCGGCGGCCGGCGCCGTCGCCGCCGACCGGCTGCTCGCCCGACCCGACCGGCCGGACGCCGTCTACGGACTGTTCGACCCCAACGGCACCGACCTGCTGGCCGCCGCCCGCCGGTACGGCCTGCGGGTGCCGGACGACCTGCTGCTGGTCTGCTGCAGCGAGAGCGACGTCTACGCGTCCACCGAGCCGCCGATCACCACCCTCTCGCTCAAGCCGCGCAAGATCGGCACCACGGTGGTCAACCTGCTGATCGACGCGATCGAGGGCGTGGACTCCGGGACGGGCGTCGACATCGCCCGGCTCTTCCCGCCGCGGTTCCGCACCGCCGGCACCGGCCCGCCGCCGGGCACCCTGATGCCGACCGAACTGATCGTCCGCGCGTCCTCCCAGCGCCGGAGCCCGCGCACCACCGTCAGCCCGCCCCGCCCCCCGGGCGAGGTCTAGACCACCGCACCCGCCTCCCCCGGACCGGCCCGGCCACCGGGCCGAGGGGCCGAGCGGGCACGGGTCGAAGGGGCGCGGGCCGAGGGCGCGCCGAGCCTTCGGCATATTGGGCCAGAGACGATGAGACCGTACCGAGCCGGGACAAAACGGACCTTGTGGTGCCGCCCGGCTGACGCTCCGGAGGATTGGATACCCACCAGGTGACGACGCCGGGAGAGTGGTCTTCCTATGATGGGCGAATGACACCCGAGGACCGCTTCCCCGGGCCCGAGCACCCCCACCCGGGCCCCCGCCACCAGCCGGACCTCGACGTGCTGCCGTACGGCACCTATTACGAACCCGATCCCGCCCCCGGCTACCCCGCCCCCTCCTACGACGGCGAGGCCTACGACGGCGAGACCTACAGCGGCTACGGCGGAGCCCGCTACCTGGAGCAGCACTGGTCCGCCGACGGCCAGGGCCACACCGTGCACGCCCAGGGGATCGGCGTGGACCACACCCCGGCCTTCTCGTCCCAGGGACAGAGCGGCTACGAGGACGGTCCGGGGTACGAGGTGGCCCCCGGCTACCAGGAGCAGGGCGGCTACGAGGGCCAGGACCAGGGCGGGTACAACGGCCAGGAGCAGGGCGGCTACGAGCCCACCCTGCCCGACCAGCCCTCCCCCGCGCTCCGGCTCGACGCCCGCGACGACCCGCCGACCATCGAGCTCGGCCCGCCGCTGCCCGACCCCGCCGCGCCGACCTACCCGTACCCGGCCCCCGGCCCCGGCGAGCCGCCCGGCCCGGTCTACGTCGTCGGCGACGTGCACGGCTACCTGGAGGAGCTGCGCGCCGAGCTGCGCCACCAGGGCCTGATCGACGACGACGGCCACTGGTCGGCCGGCCGCGCCCGGATCTGGTTCCTCGGCGACTTCACCGACCGCGGCCCCGACGGCATCGGCGTCATCGACCTGGTCATGCAGCTGGCCGCCGAGGCCGCCGCGGCCGGCGGCTACTGCCGCGCCCTGATGGGCAACCACGAACTGCTCTTCCTCGGCGCCGCCCGGTACGGCGACGAGCCCGTCCAGTCCACCGCCGGCACCGCCTCCTTCCTGGCCGCCTGGCGGCTCAACGGCGGCCAGCAGAACGACCTGGACCGGCTGGAGGCGCACCACATCAGCTGGCTCTCCCGCCTCCCCGCCATCGCGCTGGAGGACGGCCACCTGCTGCTGCACTCCGACACCACCGCGTACCTGGAGTACGGCGAGTCCATCCCCGACGTCAACGACGCCGTGCACGGCCTGCTCGCCGACGGCGGCGTGGACGAGTGGTGGGACTGCTTCCGCCGCTTCACCAAGCGCTTCGCCTTCCGCGGCGACGCCGGGCCGATGGCCGTCCACGAGCTGCTGGACACCTACGGCGGCAGCCGGATCGTGCACGGGCACAGCCCGATCCCGTACCTCACCGGCGCGGTGCACAACGACGACGGCCAGCCGCCGCAGATCGCCGGGCCGTACGTGTACGCGGACGACCTCGCGGTGGCGATGGACGGCGGGGTCACCATGGAGGGGCGGCTGCTGGTCGCCCGGCTGCCCATCGGCTGAGGCGCCGGCCGAGCGTCCGCCGAAACGGCGACCGATCGCCCACCGGAGCACCGGCCGGGCACCGACCGGTCGTCAACCGACCAACAGCGTCGAACAGTTGCGCCCGGCGCCCGAGCTCCCGCACGCGCGCGTCCAGAGGCGCGAAGTTCCGGAAACCGACTTGTCAGCCCGGCCGGGCCCGCCCCTACCATGAGGCACACCACACCCGGCCGCCCGTCCGGCGGCCCGCTTCCGCGCCCGTTTCGGCGTCCTGAGGGCCGCGCGCCCCCGGGGCGGAGCGAACCGGGGTCCGCACGAACGGGGTCCCCATGTCCAACCCCCCGCCACTGCTCGCCGAGGACCGCGCGGAGTACGAGCGCCTCCTCGCCGAAGCCCTGCGCGACCGCACCGTCCTCGCCGCCCTGCGCACGCCCGGTGCGCTCGCCACCGACCAGCTGCGCCTGAGCGCGCTGCGCGAAGCCGACCGCGTCAACGCCGCGGCCGGCGCCGAGTACGCGCGCTTCACCCGGCTGCGCACGAGCCTGCACAGCACACCCCCGGCCTCGGACACCGAGCCGGCCGCCCCCGGCCTGCTCACCCAGCTGCGCTCCGGCGGCGGGCTGTTCCCGGCGCTCACCGTGCTCACCCCGATCCTGGCCTGGGCCGCCGCCCTGTGCCTGCTGCTGGTCGGCTACCTGCTGCGCGCCACCAGCCCGGACCTCGCCCTCGCCGGCTCCCTGGTCACGGCCGGGTGGGTCGCGCTCACCGCCGGGGTCGCCGCGATGGCCATCGGCATCGTCGGGCTGCTGCTCACCGCCTTACGCCACGGCGCCGCCACCGCCCCGGCGGGCACCGCCCCGGAGCTCGCCGCCGAACTGGGCGACGCCCACCGCGCGTGGCGCACCGCGCTGCGCGAGCGCGGGCTCGTCCCGTACCTGCTCGACGCGCTGCCGCCGGTACCGGGGGGCGGGCACCCGGAGCGGCCCGACTTCAGCAGCCCCGGCTACGCCTCCCCGGCTTTCACCAGCCCGGGCCCGGAAGGCGTGACCGACCCGAACGGCCGGGCACCGCGTCCGCCCGCCTTCACCCCACCCGACTTCACCGGCCCCGGTCACACCTCCCCGGCTTTCACCAGCCCCGGCCCGGAAGGCGTGACCGACCCGAACGGCCGGGCACCGCGTCCGCCCGCCTTCACCCCACCCGACTTCACCGGCCCCGGTCACACCTCCCCGGCTTTCACCAGCCCCGGCCCCGAAGGTGTGACCGACCCGAACGGCCGGGCACCGCGTCCACCCGGTTACACCTCGCCCGACTTCACCAGCCCCGGCCCCGAAGGCGTGACCGACCCGAACGGCCGGGCACCGCGTCCTGCCGCCTTCACCCCACCGGACTTCACCGGGCCCGGTTACACCCCGCCCGACTTCACCGGACCCGACGAGGTCGGCTAGGACCCGACGAGGCCGGTTGGGGCCCGACGAGGCCGGTTGGGGCCCAGCCTCCGGTCGCCGGCCCCGAGTTCACCCGCCGGCTGGGCAACCACCTGGTCCCCGGTCGTGGCCCGCTCCGACTGAACCACCCGGACGGCGTCGAACTCCTGCTGCTGCGCGGGGCCCTACGGCGGCGGGGTGCCTCCCGGCGGCGCGGGCGGCACCCCGGCCGTCGGTCAGCCCCGGCCGGCGAGGTGCTCGACCAGCCGGTCGAAGCTGGAGTTCAGCCCTGCCTCGGCCTCCGGGCCGCGGAACATCTCCGGCACCCCGCTCTGGTGCAGCACCACCCGGGTGCCGCCCGCGTCGAGCCCGGTGAAGGTGAGGGTGGACCGCATGCCCGAGCCCTCCTCCACCATCGTGAACGACTCACCGGCCCGGAACTCGGCGACCTCGGCCTTCAGCGGGTACTCCTCGCCGGTCGCGTCGATCACCATGGTGCTGTCGTAGCGCCCGCCCTCCTTCGCCTCGATCGTCACGCTCTCCAGCGTGACGTGGGTGCCCACCGGCCCCCAGAACCGGACGAACCGCTCCGGCTCGAAGTACGCGTCGAACGCGTCCGCCGGAGCCCCCGGCAGCTCACGGGTGATGGTCAGCTCGCCCAGGTTCTCGGTCATCTCGGTGTCTCCTCCGTGGTCACGTGATCGCTTGCACAGGGGTAGACCCCGACCGCCCCGAGAACTCATCGCTCCCCGCGAGAGTTTTTTCGGCGGTTCCCCCGACCGGACCCGCCCACGGGTGACACCGTCCGAAATCCGCCAGTGCCGGGGGCCGCCCCCGCCTAGCCTCGCCGTCATGCCACCACACAGCCGCGACATCGTCCGGAACGCCTGGAAGGCGTTCGCCAGCCACGACGCGGACCGGATCTCCGCCGTCTTCACCGAGGACGCCGAATGGCTGGCGCCGGCCGGAAACGCGACGGCCGTCGCGCTGGACTGCCCCAGCCACATGATCGGCAGGGAGGCGATCACCCGGTTCCTCGCCGAGGACTTCGGCCGGTTGTTCGCCCGGGACGTCGACGTCGCCTTCCACGGGTTCCACGCCGACGGCGACCGCGTCGTCGTCGAGGAGACCATGACCGCGACGCTCGCCGACGGCAACCACTACGCCAACGACTACTGCCTCGTCTTCGAACTCCGCGACGGGCTGATCCACCGCGTCCGCGAGTACATGGACACCGCGCGCGGCCACCGCATGGTCTTCGGCGGCGCCGAGGAGTAGCCGGGGACGACGGAGCGCCGCCCCGAGACGATCGGGGCGGCACTCCCATGACGGTGCGTCAGCCGGTCGGGGACTCGACGTCGAACTCCCCGTCCACGACGGTGGATCCCCCCCCCCCGGGATTCAGCCTACGGGTGGCGCCCCGACAGGCCGGGCGGGGTCACTTCTTCGGCGTCAGGCAGAGCACGAACTTCTCGTTGTCCATCTGCTGGGCGAGCGCGTCGAAGGTGCCGCCACAGGTGTTCACGTCGAAGGTGTCCTGGACGACCTTCGACACCGTGTGGGTGGCCTTGCCACTGTCGCAGCCGACCGTGTCGACCGACGGGTGGTCGTCGCTTCCGGTGACCTTCACGCAGTCGCCGACCTTGGCGCGCACCGGTCCGTCGACCGCGTCGATGACGGCGACCTTGATGATCGCCACGACGACGATCAGCACGAGCGTGCCGAGCACCGAGAGCATCTTCTTGCGCTTGCTCTTCTTGGGCGCCGGCGCCGGCGCCTGCGCGGCCTCGGCGTACGGGAACGGAGTCGCGGCAACCGCCTCGGGGGACGACGGGGCCTGCGGGCTCTGCGGGGTGGTCATTGAATCCTCGGGTACTCGTGACACAGCGGGTAGTGCGCCGCACCCTATCGGCGCCCTTCCTGCGCATTTCCGACAACCACGGCGATATCGACCCGGGCGTGATTCAAGCGAAATGCAAAAATTGGACAATGAGTTGACGCAGCGACACCCCGACACCCGATTCTCCGGCGATTCGTCACCGGTTTCGGCCCCCCGCACCGCGGCCGAAGACGAAACGCCGCCCCGGGGTGACCGGGGCGGCGCCACGAGGGCGGCGGGTCAGTCGGCCAGGGGGAGGTAGACGCGGTTCCCCTGGGCGGCGAACTCGGCGGACTTCTCGGCCATGCCGGCCAGGGCCTCCGCGTCGAAGTCGGTGTCCACGGCGGTGGAGCCGTCGCCGTGCTCGTCCCGGATCTTCTGGGAGATCTTCATCGAGCAGAACTTCGGGCCGCACATCGAACAGAAGTGGGCGGTCTTGGCGGGCTCGGCGGGAAGGGTCTCGTCGTGGAAGTCGCGGGCGGTCTCCGGGTCGAGGGCCAGGTTGAACTGGTCCTCCCAGCGGAACTCGAAGCGGGCGTCGGAGAGGGCGTCGTCCCAGGCCTGGGCGCCGGGGTGGCCCTTGGCCAGGTCGGCGGCGTGGGCGGCGATCTTGTAGGTGATCACGCCGGTCTTGACGTCGTCCCGGTTGGGCAGGCCCAGGTGCTCCTTGGGGGTGACGTAGCAGAGCATCGCGGTGCCCCACCAGGCGATCATCGCGGCGCCGATGCCCGAGGTGATGTGGTCGTAGCCGGGGGCGACGTCCGTGGTCAGCGGGCCCAGGGTGTAGAACGGCGCCTCGTCGCAGATCTCCTTCTGGAGATCCATGTTCTCCTTGATCTTGTGCATCGGGACGTGTCCCGGGCCCTCGATCATCACCTGGACATCCCGCTCGCGGGCGATCCGGCCGAGCTCGCCGAGGGTCTTCAGCTCGGCGAACTGCGCCTCGTCGTTGGCGTCCGCGATCGAGCCCGGGCGCAGCCCATCACCGAGCGAGAAGGTGACGTCGTAGGAGGCGAGGATGTCGCAGAGCTCCTCGAAGTTGGTGTAGAGGAAGTTCTCCTGGTGGTGCGCCAGGCACCAGGCCGCCATGATCGAGCCGCCGCGCGAGACGATGCCGGTCTTGCGGCGCGCGGTGAGCGGGACGTAGCGCAGCAGCACGCCGGCGTGGACGGTCATGTAGTCGACGCCCTGCTCGCACTGCTCGACGATGGTGTCCCGGTAGACCTCCCAGCTCAGGTCCTCGGCCCGGCCGTCCACCTTCTCCAGGGCCTGGTAGAGCGGCACGGTGCCGATCGGCACCGGCGAGTTGCGCAGGATCCACTCGCGGGTGGTGTGGATGTTGCGGCCGGTGGAGAGGTCCATGACGGTGTCGGCGCCCCAACGGGTGGCCCAGGTCATCTTCTCCACCTCCTCCTCGATCGAGGAGGTGACCGCCGAGTTGCCGATGTTGGCGTTGATCTTGACCAGGAAGTTGGTGCCGATGATCGCCGGCTCCACCTCCGGGTGGTTCACGTTGACCGGGATCACGGCCCGGCCGCGGGCCACCTCGGCGCGCACGAACTCCGGCGCGAGGCCCTCGCGCAACGCCACGAACTCCATCTCCGGCGTCAACACGCCCCGCTTGGCGTAAGCGAGTTGGGTGACGGCGGCACCACCGCGGCCGCGCAGCGGGCGGCGCGGGCGACCGGGGAAGACGGCGTCCAGGTTGCGCAGGCTGCCGCCGCGCGGCGAGGTGTGCTTGATCCCGTCGTCCTCGGGGCGCGGCTCGCGGCCGTCGTACTCCTCGACGTCGCCGCGCTGGCGGATCCAGGCGTCCCGCAGCGCGGGCAGGCCGCGCCGCACGTCGGGTTCGTAGGACGGGTCGGTGTACGGGCCGGAGGTGTCGTACAGCGGGACGGTGCGGCCGTTGGTGAGCAGCACCTCGCGGTACGGGACCCGCAGGTCCGGGCGCGACCCCTCGCGGTGGGCCTTGCGCCAGGCCGGGGTCGGGTAGCCGGTGCGCTCGCTGCTGGGGGCGCCCTGGGCAGACTGCGGCTGTGCTTCGAACGTGGTCATCGGACCTCTACTCCCTACGCCGGCATTACCCGGTCAGGTTCCTGCGGTCGACGCAGCCTTCGGTCCGTCCGTCGACGTCCCGGTCAGCGTCCTCTCAGCCCGGTGCTCCGAGCTCCCGCGTCGCAGGCGGTGTTGCCTGCACACGACGCCCAACACGGTAGCGAGCGGATCGCCGCAGGTCCAGGGGGCGTCACGGGCGCGGGCCGGGGAAACCCGTGCGGGAAGTGTCCGGCCGCACCCGCATAATGCTCACCGATGCTCCGCAGACACTCCATCAGGGCGCGCACGATCCATCCGGGTCTGGGCCGCCCGGAGAGTCCGCGTTCTTTGACGACTCTTGGGGGGAAACGCACCGTGCGCATCCGTCATGCGGCAGGCCTGAGCGCTGCCGTGATCTCCGCGGTGGTGGGCCTGCCACTGCCCGCGGTGGCGGCCGAACCGGCCGCCGTCGTCCTGTACGTCGGGGGCGGTATCTGCAAGAACGACGGCCCGGGCACCCAGGCCCTGCCGGTCTGCACCGTCCAGGCCGCCGCAGACCGGGCGCTGCCGGGCCAGACGGTGGAGGTCTCGGCGGGGACGTACCCGGAGGCCGTGACCGTCCGGCACTCCGGTGAGCCCGGCAAACCGATCACCTTCCGGAGCACCGGCCACGTCGGCATGAGGTCGACCGTTCCGGGCCGAACGAACACCTTCCCGGTCATCGCCGGGCCGCAGAAGGAGCCGGTGCGGATATCCGGCCAGCACGACATCGTGTTCTCCGGCTTCGAGGTCACCCACTTCGAACTCGACGGCGTCAGCCGGGTCGAGCTCTCCGGCAACTGGATCGAGCAGCGGGACGACAAGATCGCCCGGCCGGCGGTCGCCGTCACCGGCGCCAGTGACCACGTCCGGATCGAGCGCTCGGTCGTCCGCGGCACCACCGGTGGTGTGCAGGTCGGCGCGGGAATCGCCGGGACGGTGATCGCGGGCAACGACTTCGTCTCCAGTTTCAAGGCACCGGCCATCGCGGTGACCGACGCGCCGGGCACGGTCATCACCCACAACACCACGAACGTGGCGCCCGGGGTGGCCATCGACCTGGCCGGCTCCTCCGACCACGCGACGATCACCAGCAACGTCGTCGCCACGAGCGCCGTCCAGGTGTCCGCCGGCTCGACCGACGGCACCGTCCTCGACTACAACACCGTCTGGTCCTTCCTCCCCGAGCGCTACCCCAGCTACAGGTGGGCCGACGCCGCCTACAAGACGGCCACGGAACTGCAGGCCGCGACCGGCCAGGGCCAGCACGACGCGAACGGCTCCGTTCCGTTCGACCTCGGCTTCTCGCCCCTGTCGGTGCCCCAGTCCTCCGTGTTCAGCTGGCAGGGCCGCAACGCGATCGACTCGGCCGGCCCCGAGGTGCCCGGTGTTCCGGACGTGGATCTGCTCGGCCACGGCCCATTCGACCACCCGGACGTCCCCAACACCGGACCGAACGGCGGTTTTCGCGACCGCGGCGCGTACGAGGCCATCGGCGCCCTGAGCGCCAGCCTCACGGTGACCCCGGAGAACGACTTCGACCCGCTCGCCGTCATGGCCCACGCCAACCCGATCAGCCCCTCGCGGATCACCGGTTACTCCTACGACTTCGGCGACGGCACGACCACGCCGCCGTCGAACCGGACCTCCGAGCGCCACGTCTACGCCAAGCCCGGCACCTACACGGTGCGAATGACCTTCTCCGACGAGTTCGGCACCACCCGGGACAACTCGACGAACGTCACCGTCGACTACGCCCCGTCCGGCTACACCGCGATCGCGCCGACCCGCATCCTGGACACCCGCCAGCCCGGCCGCTACCGGCTCGGCCCCGACGAGACGATCGACCTGGACGTCCGCAACCGGGTCTCCGGCTCGGCCGGGAACCTGGTGCCCCTCGGGGCCACGGCCGTGGTGGTCAACCTGACCGCCACCCAGGGCAGCGCGACCAGCCACCTGGACGTGTACCCGTCCGCCGCCGCCCGGCCGAGCACCTCGAACGTGAACTTCGGCCCCGGCCAGGACGTCGCCAACCTGGTGACGGTGCCGGTCGGCCCGAACGGCACCGTGGTGATCCGCAACAACTCCGGCTACGTGCACGTCATCGCCGACGTGCTCGGCTACTTCACGGCCGGCAGCACCGACCGGTTCGCCGCCGTCGCCCCGGCCCGGCTGCTCGACACCCGGTCCGACAACACCCCGCTGACCTCGGGCAACGCCCGTCGGCTGAAGATCGCCGGCACCGGCGGCGTCCCGGCGAACGCGACCTCGGCGGTGCTCAACGTGACGGCCACCGATTCCGCCTCGGCGGGCTTCGTCGCGGTCTACCCGGGCGGGACCCAGCGCCCCGCCGCCGGGTCCAACCTGAACACCGTGCCGGGCCGGAACATCGCCAACCAGGTGGTGGTCCCGCTGGGCGCGGACGGCAGCGTCGAGGTCTTCACCAACGCCTCCCGTTCGCACCTGGTGGTCGACGTCTCCGGCTACTACGGCCCGGACGGCAAGGGCCTGTTCACCCCGGTCACCCCGACCCGCCTGCTGGACTCGCGCAACGGCTCCCCGTTCGCGCCCTTCTCCAGCCGTACGGTCGAGGGCGTGCGGTACGGCTCGACCGCCGCGGTGGTCAACCTGACCGCGACCGGGACCGTCGAGGCCACCCACCTGACCGCCTGGGCCACCGGGACGGCCAAGCCCGGCACCAGCAACCTGAACGCCAGCCCGGGGCTGGACGTCCCCAACCACACCACCATCCCGGTGGACGGCCAGGGCCGGTTCGACATCGCGAACAACGCCGGCACCACCCACGTCATCGCGGACCTCTTCGGCTACTACCGCAACCAGTAGGCGGACGACGCCCCCGAGGAACGCCCGAGGCCCGGCTCCCCGCGAGGGGGCCGGGCCTCTGGACGACGGTACGACGGTACGACGGTGCCGGGGGAGCCGGTCAGCTCTTGGCGGCCTTCTTCACCAGGATCACCACGGCGGCCGCGATGCCGACCACCACCAGCAGCTTGATCACGATCGAGAGCAGGGCACCGACGACGCCGAACACGAAGGCGACGATGTTCCAGGCCAGCACCAGGACCAGCACCGGGATGACGATGTTGCGCACCCAGGAGGGCAGCGACTTCCAGAGCTCAGCCATGTCCGTTCCTCTTCTCCCCTCGGGTCGGCCGCCGTCCGGTGCCGTATCCCGCTTGCTTTCGGTACTTCGATCGTACGGGGACGCGAGTGCCGGAACGAGGCCTGGCGGCCCGGAGAGAACCCCGAGATCACCCCGATCCCGACCCCCCGGGTGACCCCCGAAGAATTTTCGGATCCACCTGCAACCCGAGCCGGTGCCACACGTCCTAGAGATACCGGAGCATCCGGAACTGCCAACGCACCAGCTTCACTTGGGGGGAACCAAGCATGCGTGCCCGTACCACTGCCACCCTGGCGGCCCTGACGATCGTCACCCTGACCGGCTCGGCCCTGGCCGTGTCCCCGGCCCTCGCCGCCCCGGCTGCCGCGACGGCGGCGAGCGTCACGGCCGACGGCCTCACCACCCCGGCCGGCTTCGTCCCGATGTCGCCGACCCGCGTCCTGGACACCCGTACCGACCTCACCCCGTACCACTCGCCGCGCACTCCGCTCGGCCCCGGAGAGCAGTACTCCGCCGTGGTGGTGGGGAACACCTCCGACCTCATTCCCCACGAGGCGACGGCCGTGGTGCTGAACGTGACCGCGACCAACCCGACCGCCACCGGCTTCCTCGCGCTCGGCGCCCCGAACGTCCCCGGTTCGGCCCCGTCGACGTCCAGCCTCAACTTCAAGGCCGGCCAGACGGTGTCCAACCTGGTCACCGTCCCGCTCTCCCAGGACTCCGTCCGGCCCGCGACCACCATCTTCAACAGCGCCGGAACGACCGACGTCGTCCTCGACGTGGTCGGCTACTACCTGCCGGGCGCACCCGCCAAGTACGCCCCGACGGCCCCGGTCCGGGTCGGCGACACCCGCACGGACAACGTCCGGTTCGGCCCCGGCACCGTCCGCTCCTACCGGGTCGCCCAGCCCGACCTCGGCACCGCCGACGCCCGTGCGGTGGTCCTCAACGTCACCGCCGTCAACGGCACCGCGCCCAGCTTCCTGACGGCCTTCCCGAGCGGATCGCCGCGCCCGGCCCAGGGCTCCAACGTCAACTTCCCGGCGGGGCGCACCGTCGGCAACCAGGTGGTGGTGCCGGTCGGACCCGACGGCGAGGTCAGCATCTACAACAACGCCGGCTCGGTGGACGTCGTCGTCGACGTGGTCGGCTCCTACGGCCCCTCGGGCAAGGGGCTGTTCAGCGCGCTCAAGGTGCCGGTCCGGTCCCTCGACACCCGGGTGACGGGCGGCAAGCTCCTGCCGATGCTGGCCAGGGAGGTCGGGGCCGTGCCCGTCGACGGCTCCGTCCCGAACGTCATGGGCGTCGAGGCCAACATCACGGCCACCGACGTCCTCGACTACGGCCACCTCACGGTCTTCCGCGGCCCGGGCTCCGCCCCGAACACCTCGACCGTCAACGTCGAGCCCGGGCAGACCGTCGCCAACTCGGCGACCACCCCGGTCACCGTCGACGGCACGTACTCGGTCTTCAACCACGACCCCGCGCCGCTGAACCTGATCGCCGACGTGACCGGCTACTTCGTCACCGGCTGAGCCGGCACGGCGGACCCGTCCTCCCGGAGCACCCGGGAGGACGGGTCCGGCGGGGATCAGACCGGCCAGCGCTCGCCGCGCCAGGCGGCGTCCCAGAACATCCACTCGTAGCGCGAGGTGGTCACGAAGTGCTCGACCACCTTGCGGCGTTCGGTCGCGGAGAGCTCCTCGCCCAGCCGGTCGGTGAGCGTCAGCACCCGCCGGACGACCGACTGGAAGGCCTCGTCGCCGTAGGTGGCGATCCACTTGGCGTACAGCGGGTCGGGCGAGCCCTGGGCGAGCAGCGCCTCGCCGACCCGGGCGTAGATCCAGTAGCAGGGCAGCACCGCGCCGACCGCCTCGGCGAAGGAGCCGCCGTAGACGGTGGCCAGCAGGTAACTGGTGTAGGCCCGGGTGGTCGGCAGCACCGGCTCGGCGGCGGCCTCCTCGGCGCTGTCGCCGAAGGCCGTCAGGAACTCGGCGTGCATGCCCTGCTCGGCGGCCAGCGCGCCGACCGCGTCGTCGGCGAAGGCCCGGACGTCCTCCTCGCCGGGCGCCTTGGCGGCGCAGACGGCGAGCGCGCGGGCGTAGTCGCGCAGGTAGTGGGAGTCCTGGACGACGAAGTGGCGGAAGGCCTCGCGCGGCAGGGTGCCGTCGGTGAGCCCGGCCAGGAAGGGGTGGGCGAGGATCTCGGCGTACACCGGCTCGATGGCCGCCCAGAGTTCTTCGGTCAGCGTCTTGGTGCTCATGCCGCGACCCTAACCGGCGCGGCCCTCGGCCCTCCCGAGGGGGAGCTCAGTCCTCCGGCGGGGAGAACACCACCAGCACCCGCAGTTCCTCGGTGACGTGGTGGAACCGGTGCGGGGTGCCCGCCGGCACGTACACCACGGTGCCGCGCCCGACCGTCGTGGTCTCGGCGCCGACGGTCAGCTCGGCCCGGCCGCTGATCACCTGGTAGAGCTCGTCCTGGTCGTGCGCGGTCTGGGTGTCGGTGTCCCCGGGGGAGAGCGCGTACAGCCCGGCGGACATCCGCGCCTCGCGCAGGAACCGCAGGTAGGCGCCGTCGTTGGCCGCCCGTTCGGCGTCCAGTTCGTCCAGCCGGAAGAGCTTCACCGCCGCCGTCCTCCCTCGTCCGCGGGCGCGTTCGTCCACCCGCGCGCCCCGGGGCATTCAACACCACCCCGCCGTCCGGAGGTTCCGTCGGGACGGGGGGACCTGCCACTCTTGGGCGGCATGAAGGGATTCGTCATCAAGACACTGATCAACGCGGCGGCCATCTGGGTCGCCGCCTGGATCGTCAGCGGCATCCAACTCGCCCAGGGCAAGGCCGACTGGCAGCACAAGACACTCACGGTGCTCGGCGTGGCCGTCGTCTTCGGCGTGGTGAACTGGCTGATCAAGCCGGTGGTCAAGCTGTTCTCGTTCCCGCTGTTCATCCTCACCCTGGGCCTGATCACCTTCGTGATCAACGCCCTGATGCTGATGCTCACCTCCTGGGCCTCGGGGAAGCTGAGCCTGGACTTCCACGTGACCGGCTTCGGGTCCGCGCTGATCGGTTCACTGATCATCAGCCTGGTCGCCTGGGGCCTGCACGTGGCCCTGGACGACGACTGACCGGCTCCGTGCGGGCAACCGAAAGGGGCCCGTGCCCGGGTGTGTCCCCGGGTACGGGCCCCTTCGCCGTTCCTGTGCGGAGGACGACCGCCCCTGGACCGCTCACCCCGCGTTCTCACGCCCCTTGAGGATGCTCGCGAGCTGGGCGTCGATGTCCCGCCCGGCGAACTCCTCGCCCATCGGCACCAGGCGGTCGGTGCGCGACAGGAACGCGATCAGCGGCGCGGACGAGGCCCGCAGCACGGCGTCGCCGTCCGGGGAGCGCAGCACGATGCGGACCTCCGAGAGCTCGTCACCGACCGGGCGGATGTGCACATCGCCCTCGCCCGCCGGTCCGCTGATCCCGTCGAGCAGCAGCTCCCGGGCGAAGTACCAGGTGACCGGGGCGTCCCCGGGCAGGTGGAAGGTGAGCCGGACGGCGTACGGGTCGTCGGCCTCGTACGCCAGGTCCACCAGGAGGCGGAAGGAGAGCTCGTGCGAGACCACGAGGTTCATCACCAGGTGACCCTGGACTGTGCTGTGCTGCATGGCGCCAGTACCTCTCGTTCTGCCCGCGCCGTCGGTGTGCTGGCCCGATGGCGGCCGGACATGTTTTCGACGGTTTTTGTGACGGTTTATGCAACCAATCCACGTTCGATCACCATCGTCCATGTTTGGGGATGTAGTGGACAAGGTGTGCTTTTTCAAATGGTGAACGAGCCGGACTAGGTCTAGACCAAGTAGCTTCAGAGGATGAACGACGGGCTCATCGCCCCGACCTCGCACCGCAGTTGGCGTGCGGCGGAGGCCAGCCGGTCGGCCTGCCCGACCGGCAGCGAGAGGGCCATGGTGGCGACCACCGGACCTATGGTGATCGGGACCGCCGCGCAGACCGTGCCGAGAGCGTACTCCTGCCGTTCCAGCACGGGCATGGTCGGCCGCAGCGCGGCGAGCCGTCGCAGCACCGCGCTCTCCCCGGTGAGAGTGGCCGGCGTGAGCCCGGTCGGCGGATGGCGGGCGAGGTGGTCCCGGCGCACGTCCTCGGGGAGCTGGCCCAGCAGGCACTGGCCGATGGCGTGGGCGTGCGCGGTGGCCCGGAAGTCGGCCCAGGGCTCCACGGCGGGGCGGTCCGGGCCCTCGACCACGTCCACCAGGCGGACCTCGCCGTCCTGGTAGAGCGCGAAGTAGACGGCGGCGCCCAGGTCGTCCCGTAAGGCCTGCATCCGGGTCCGCAGATCGGGTCTGCCGGACAGGGCGCGCGCGGCGGCTATGCCGTCGAGCGCCTCCCCGTGGAAGAACCGCCCCTCGGACCGCCGCAGATAGCCCTCGTGGGCCAGGGTGCGCAGCAGGTGGTACGCGGTGCCGAGGGGCAGCTCGGCGGCGCGGGCCAGCTGTTTGGCGGTCGCGCCGTGCCCGAAGCCCCCGACGGCCTCCAGCAACCGCAGCGCCCGCTGGACGGAACCGATCAGGGTGGGCCCCCGCTCCGCGGCCTTCTGCCGCGGCACGGCCGACCCGGAATCCTCTGCGATGTCGAACGGCTGTGCGATCCGATCCATGCCACCCAACCCCCAGCCCGAGTCCCTCGCGCAGGTGCCAAGAAGGGCCATGCGGAGCAGAGCCCTCCGATTTTGCCCGATAGTCGCCCATTGCAGCACAGCGGGTCCCCGAACGGACGCACCCGACCGGGTCGGCGTTTCGACCCGGTCGGGTGCGTTTCGACCCGTTCCCCGGGTTTCGCCCCTTCTCCGGCGCGGGAGACTCCCGCACAACGCGCCAGCCCCGGAGGTGGCCATGGGCCCCGAGAACCGCACTCCGCCACTGCGACCGGTGGTGAAGCGCACCGCGCGGGCCATCCTGCTGGAGCTGGACCCGGCCGATCCGTCCGGCCCGGCCTCGATCGTGCTGATCCGGCGGGTCCGCCCGGACTCGCCGCACCCGTACTGGATCACCCCCGGCGGCGGGGTCGAGCGCGAGGACCGGACGGTCGTCGAGGCACTGCACCGCGAGGTGGACGAGGAACTCGGCGGCAAGGTCGTGGACGTGGTGCCCGCGTTCGTCGACACCATCAGCCACACGCTCCCCCGGCCGCCGGCCGGGGAGGCCCCGATCGACGACGGGACGCCGCCGCATCCGCACGGGGTCAAGGTGCAGCACTTCTTCGTCTGCCGGCTCGCCTCGATGGACCTCAGCCGACGGCACGGGCCCGAGGTGACGGATCCCAACGGCGAGTACGAGGTCGTCCGGCTGCCGTTCACCCGCGAGGGCGTCACCTCGGTCAACGTGGTCCCGCCCCGGCTGCGGGCGTACCTGGCGGCCAACATCGAGGGCATCCGCGCGCTGCTCGCCCCCGATCTCGGGTGATCACCCGGAGGCCAGGTCGCCGACCAGGTCGTGCCGGATCCGCTCGGCCGGAACCCCGGCGCGCAGCAGCACCCCGACGCTCCGGCGCACCATCGCGGGCGGTCCGCTGAGCACCGCCACGCGGCCCGTCCAGGGCCCGAACCGGCCCACCACCTCCGGCAGTTCACCGGTCATCAGGCCACCGGCGAGCAGGCCGCCGGCCGGAGCGCCGCCACCGGACACCACCGGGCGGACCGTCAACCACGGGTTGAGCCGGGCCAGTTCGCGCAGGCCGTCCAGCTCGTACAGCTCCTCGGCCCGGCGAGCCCCGTAGAACACCTCGACGCGGCGGCCGGGCGCGCCGTACGCCGCGGCCTCCTCGACCAGGGCGCGGACCGGAGCGATGCCGGTGCCGCCGCCGAGGCAGAGCAGGTCGGAGCCGACCGCGTGGTCGACGGTCATCGAGCCGGCCGCCGGGCCCAGCCGCAGCACGTCCCCGGGCGCGGCCCGGTGGACCAACGCGTTGCTCACCCAGCCCGCCGGGACGGCCTTGACGTGGAAGACCAGCAGCCCGTCCGGGCGGGGCGCGGCGGCGAACGAGTAGTGCCGCCAGACCCGCGGCCACCAGGGCGTCTCCAGGGCGGTGTACTGCCCGGCCCGGAACGGGTACGCCTGGTCCGGCCGGACGGTGATCACCGCGACGTCCCGGGTGCGGCGCTCGTGCCGGACGATCTCGCCCTGCCACCAGGCCGGCGAGGTACGGGCGTCCTCCTCGGCGGCCTCGATCATGCCCGAGGCGACCGTCCGGTAGGCGCGGCGCCAGGCCTGCTCGGCCTCGGCGTCCCAGCGGCCGCCCGCGTACCGGGCCAGCGTCCGCGCCAGGCACTCCTCCACCGCGACGTAGTGGGCGGCCAGCGTGCCGTGCCGGCGGTGGTCGCGGCCGAGCCCGGCCAGGGTGGTGCGCAGGGCCGCGGGCCGGTCGATCTCCTGCGCCACGGTCAGCACCGTGCGGAACAGCCGGTCGCGGTGGACGTCCATGGCGGCGGGGAAGAACGAGCGGAGCTCGGGGTGGCGCAGGAAGAGCAGCGCGTAGAAGTGCGCGGTGGCCAGGTCGGCGACCGGCAGGAGGGCGGCGAGGCCGGCCCGGACCAGCTCGACCTCCCGGGCGGTGAGCGGCGGTTCCCCGCCCGGCCGACCGGACCCGGCGGCGGGCAGCGCGGCCGGGGGCGGGCCGGCGGGACTCCCCGCGCCCCAGGCGACGCTCCACCGGTCGCCCGGGCCCGCCCGGTTGAGGCCGGGGGCGTCGACGAACAGCGGACGGAAGCCGGGGGCGGGGACTGCTCCGCTCGTCGGAGCGGGCACGGTCTGCGGATACGCCGGAGCGGGCACGGTCTGCGGATACGCCGGAGCGGGCACGGTCTGCGGATACGCCGGAGCGGGCACAGTCTGCGGATACGCCGGCCAGGCCGGGACCACCGGTCGGACGGGCTCCAGCACCGCCACCGGCGGCAGCACCGCCGTCGGCGCGTCCGTCGACAGGCCCGGGACGGAGGCGGCCCCCGCCGCACCGTGCCGGCTGCGGACCAGCACCGTCGGGCGGGACTTCACGGCCACGTTCCGGCCCGCCGCATCCCGACCCGCCACATCTCGACCCGCTGCATCTCGCGTACTCACGTGAATCGTTCCGCCTCCGGCCGGCCCTGCCCCCGGCTCGTCCCGGCCGGCGCCAAGGCAGCGTGGCACGCCCGGATCACCCGCCGGAGGAATCGCGCGAAGCCCGGACAGCCGGGCCCGGCACGCGCTACTCTCCCCGGCGCCGCCGCCCTGGGTGTCCGACCACACACCCAGGGCGACGGTCCTGTCGCTCCGGACGACCGCGCTCAGAGCTGCCGCAACAGCATTCCCGGCTGTTCCACGCAGTCCGCGACGAACCGCAGGAAGCCTCCGGCTGTCCCGCCGTCGCAGACCCGGTGGTCGAAGGTGAACGACAACTGCGTCACCTCGCGGACCGCCAACCGCCCACCGTGGACCCACGGCTTGGCGACGATCCGGCCGACCCCGAGCATCGCCGCCTCGGGGTGGTTGAGGATCGGGGTGGAGCCGTCCACGCCGAACACTCCGTAGTTGTTCAACGTGAAGGTGCCGCCGGTCAGTTCGGCCGGGGTGAGCGAACCGCCGCGCGCCGCCTCGGTCAACCGTCCCAGTTCCTCGACGAGTTGCTCGGTGCTGCGGACCTGCGCGTTCCGCACCACCGGCACGACCAGCCCGCGCTCACCCTGCGCGGCGAAGCCCAGGTGCACGGCCTGGTGCCGGACGATGCCCGAACCGTCCTCGGTCACCGAGGAGTTGAGCTCCGGGAAGCGCTCCAGCGCGACGGTGCAGATCCGCGCCAGCAGTGCCAGCACACTCACCTTCGGGCCCGGCGTGGCATTCAACTGCCGTCGCAGCGCCATGAGTTCGGTGGCATCGGCGTCCACCCAGCAGGTCGCCGCGGGGATCTCCCGGTGGCTGCGGCTGAGCTTCTCCGCCACCGCCTTGCGCAGCCCGCGCAGCGGGACGACGCCGTCCGGCGTGGCACCGGCACCGGCACCGGCGGCGGCGACAGTGGCACCCTCCGGAGCGGCCACCTTGGCGGCGACCGCCCGTTCGACGTCCGCCCGCAGGATCAGCCCGTCCGGCCCGCTCCCGGTGAGGGCGGCCAGGTCGACGCCCTGTTCCCGGGCCAGCCGCCGCACCAGCGGCGAGATCACCGGAACCACCGGAACCACCGGAACCGCAACGGCCGGAGCGACGGAAACGGCAGACACCGCCGGGGCCGCCAGGGCCGCCGGGGCCGGACCCGGAGCCGCCACCCCGGCCCGCCCCGCCCCCGCTCGGCGACCCCGAACCCGACCAGCGGCCGCTCCACCTCATCGGTCCCGGTGACAGCCCCGGCAGCGGCATCGGCGGCGTCCGGGCCGGCCGCCGCCACCGCGACCGTCACCAGCGGCGCGCCCACCGCGACCTCCTCGCCCACCTCGCCGTACCGCGCGGTGACCACCCCGCCGTACGGGCAGGGCACCTCCACCACGGCCTTGGCGGTCTCCACCTCCACCACCGGCTGGTCGACCGCGATCACCTCGCCGACCTCGACCATCCAGCGCACCACCTCCGCCCCGGTGAGCCCCTCACCGAGGTCGGGCAGCCGGAACTCCCGTACGACGGGCATCATCCTCAGTCCTCCCACTGGAGCCGGGCGACCGCGTCCAGGATGCGGTCCACCCCGGGCAGGTGGTGGTGCTCCAGCATCGGCGGCGGGTACGGGATGTCGAAGCCGGTGACCCTCAGCACGGGCGCGGCCAGGTGGTGGAAGCAGCGCTCGGTGACCCGGGCGGCGATCTCCGCACCGGTGCCGCCGAAGCCGCTCGCCTCGTGCACCACCACGGCCCGGCCGAGCGAGCGGACCACCCGGCAGACCGTCTCGTCGTCGAACGGCACCAGGGTGCGCAGGTCCAGCACCGCGAGGTCCCAGCCCTCGGCCTGCGCCGCCTCGGCCGCCGCCAGGCAGACCGGCAGCGAGGGACCGTAGGTGATCAGCACCGCGGAGGTGCCGGTGCGCCGCAGCACCGCCCTGCCGATCGGCTCGACCGGCACCGCCGGGTCGAGGTCGGCCTTGCCCCAGTAGAGCCGCTTGGGCTCCAGGAAGACCACCGGGTCGTCGGAGGCGATCGAGGCGCGCAGCAGCCCGTACGCGTCGGCGACCGTCGCCGGGGTGACCACGTGCAGGCCGGGGGTGCTCGCGTAGTACGCCTCGGAGGCGTCGCTGTGGTGCTCGACGCCGCCGATGCCGCCGCCGTACGGGATGCGGACGGTGATCGGCAGCGGCAGCCGGCCGGCCGTGCGGTTGCGCATCTTGGCGACGTGCGAGAACAACTGCTCCAGCGCCGGGTAGGCGAAGGCGTCGAACTGCATCTCGACCACCGGGCGCAGCCCGTACATCGCCATGCCGATCGCGGTGCCGAGGATGCCGGCCTCGGCCAGCGGGGTGTCCAGGCAGCGCTCCGGGCCGAACTCGGCGGTGAGCCCGTCGGTGATCCGGAAGACGCCGCCGAGCGCGCCGACGTCCTCGCCGAGCACGTGCACCGTCGGGTCCTCGCGCATGGCGTCGCGCAGCGCGGAGTTGAGCGCCTGGGCCATGCTCGACGTCCGGGGACCGGAGGGGTGCCGCCCGGCGGCTCGGCCGAGGGTGGGGGTGGGCGACGGGTGGGAGGCGCTCATCGCTCCGCCACCTCCGCCTCGGCGGCCAGCTCGGCGGCCAACTGGGCGGCCTGCTCCCGCAGTTGGGGGGTCGGTTCGGCGTAGACGTGGGCGAACAGCGACATCGGGTCGAGGTCCGGGTCGGTGTGGAACTCGGCCCGCATCCGGGCCGCCAGCGCCTCCGCCTCGTCCGCCGCCTCCCGCACCAGGGTGTCGTCCAGCACGCCGAGTCCGCGCAGCGCGCGCTCCATCAGCAGGATCGGGTCGTGCTCGCGCCAGGCGGCCACCTCGGGCTCGGTGCGGTAGCGGGTGGCGTCGTCGGCGTTGGTGTGCGCCTCGATCCGGTAGGTCAGCGCCTCGACCAGGGTCGGGCCCCCGCCGGTCCGGGCCCGCTCGACCGCCTCGGCCAGCACCGCGTGCACGGCGGGCGCGTCGTTGCCGTCCACCAGCCGGCCCGGCATGCCGTAGCCGACGGCCTTGTGGGCCAGGGTGGGCGCGGCGGACTGCGCGCTGAGCGGGACGGAGATCGCGTAGCCGTTGTTCTGCACCAGGAAGACGACCGGAGCGCCCAGGACCGCCGCGAAGTTCAGCGCCTCGTGGAAGTCGCCCTCGCTGGTGCCGCCGTCGCCGAGCATCGCCAGCGCGACCACCGGCTCGCCGCGCAGCCGGGCGGCGTGCGCCAGCCCGACGGCGTGCGGGGCCTGGGTGGCGAGCGGGGTGCAGAGCGGCGCGGTGCGGCTGGCCAGCGGGTCGTAGCCGGTGTGGGCGCTGCCGCGCAGCAGGGTCAGCGCCTCCAGCGGGTCGACGCCCCGGGAGACCACCGCGAGGGTGTCGCGGTAGCTGGGGAAGAGCCAGTCCCGCTCGCCGAGCGCCAGCGCGGCGGCGACCTGGCAGGCCTCCTGGCCGGTGGACGCCGGGTAGACGGCGAGCCGTCCCTGCTTGGTGAGGGTGGTGGCCTGCTGGTTGTACCGGCGGCCGACGACCAGGCGGCGGTAGAGCTCGCGCAGCAGCGCCGGATCGCACTTCTCCAGCGCGGGGGTGCCGAGCAGCCGGACGGGGGAGGGGTCCGGGAGGAGCGGGGCCGGGTCGGTGCGCGGAGAGGTGGCACCGGGCATCCATCCGGGCACCGGTGTGCGGTGTCTGTGGTCGAGAACGGTCATGTCGGGGCACCTCCTGGGGTGGCGGGGGCTCCCTACCGATTGTTCGGTCGTCTGTTCATCTTGACCAGAAGCGTGACAAGGTGGTGGACATTCGGCCTGTTCGGCGGTCGACTGGTGGCAGTGCGTCCAATCGGGGAGGGTGGGGGGTCATGTCGGCTGAACAGACGTCCAGACTCGACCGGGTCGACCGGTCGATCCTGCGGCTGCTGCAGCAGGACGGCCGCGCCTCCATCCGCTCGGTGGCCGAGCGGGTGCACGTGTCCCGGGCCAACGCGTACGCCCGCATCTCCAGGATGGTCGAGGACGGCGTCATCCGCGGCTTCACCGCCAGGGTGGACCACGAGCGGGCGGGCCAGGTCGCGTCCGCCTACATCACCCTGAAGATCGTCCAGAACTCCTGGCGGACGGTGCGCGAGCAGCTGCTGGAGCTGCCCGGGGTGGCGCACATCGCGCTGGTGGGCGGGGACTTCGACGTCCTGCTGCTGGTGCACACCGCCGACAACCAGGCCCTGCGGGAGCTGGTGCTGGGCAGCATCCAGTCCATCCCGCAGGTGCTCGGCACCCGCACCATGCTGGTCTTCGAGGAGACGGACCAGGTGCCGCCGCTCTGACGGCCCGGGTCGGCCCCGTCCGGGACGGCCGGCCCTGGCGGACCGGCCTCACCGGGGACGGCTCAGCGCGCCCGCAGCCCGTCGAAGGCCAGGTGGACCACCGCGTCCGCGACCCCGTCGGCGGCCCTGGCCCCCGGCCGGTACCACTCCACGATCGAGTTGATCATCCCGAACAGCAGCCGGGTGGCCAGCCGGGGTTCCACGTCCGCGCGGAGCGCGCCGTCCGCGACCGCCGCCCGCAGCAGCTCGGCGACCTGGTGGTCGAAGTCCCGCCGGCGCTCCAGCGCCCACTGCTCGGTGGCCGTGTTGCCGCGCACCCGCAGCAGCAGCGTCACGTACGGGAGTTCCTCCAGCAGCACCTCGGCGGTGCGCCGCACCACGTGCTCCAGCCGCTCCACCGCCGGGCCCTCGACCGCGGCCGGCTCGGCCAGGATCGCGAACAGCCCGTCCAGCGCCCGCCCGACCGCCAGCCGCAGCAGCTCCTCCTTGCCGCGCACGTGGTGGTAGATCGAGGACTTGGAGATCCCGGCCGCCCTCGACAGGTCCTCCATCGAGGTGCCGTCGTAAC
This sequence comes from Kitasatospora sp. NPDC056783, assembly GCF_042789895.1. Lineage (NCBI taxonomy): Bacteria > Bacillati > Actinomycetota > Actinomycetes > Kitasatosporales > Streptomycetaceae > Kitasatospora > Kitasatospora sp. NPDC056783. Next base: position 40,801 of record NZ_JBHUAF010000004.1, on the reverse strand, counting down.
CGCGCTCGTTGAACACGTCGACGGTCACCGCGAGCAGTGACTCCACGGTGTAGGCGGTGCGCGTGGTGTGATCGGCCATCCTCCGAGTATCCCCGGCCGCCGCGGGCGGTACGCGATCGGGTCCGACTGGTCCACACCAACCGGAGGGGGCAGGCCAGGGTCTGCCCCCGAACTCCCGTCGTTCGCCCGTGGGCGGGCGGCGCGGCGTTGGGGTGCGTACATCGCAAGGCGGAGGAGGGCGCCACTGCGGAGCATTGGCAACCGACGACAACGCCGCGAGGTGCGTGCCCCGGCGTCGCGACGCAGGCGGGAGTTCGGGGGCAGGCCCTAGACTCTCCGGACGATCCGTCCACGTCCAGCAGGTGGGGTCCACGGCTGATGAACTCAATACCGGCAGTCGACTCCGACGTGCCCGAGCAGCGCAATGAGGCGCCGGAGGACGCCGCGCACACCTGGCAGGACCGCGCCCGCGCCCTGGTGGCCCGGTTCGGGCCCGCCGTGTGGTGCTACGCGATGCTGAAGCTGGTCGGCTTCACCGTCTTCATGAAGCTGCTCTCCTTCTCCGGCGAGTACACCAAGAAGCCCGCCCGGTTCGGCGGCGGCGCCAACCCCTGGGACGTGGCGGGCACCTGGGACGGCTGGTGGTACCAGCAGGTGGCCCAGTTCGGCTACCACCCGGCGCTGGTCCCGATCCCGAACGGGCCGGTCGGCTTCAGCATCGAGCAGAACTCGGCCGCCTTCTTCCCGCTCTACCCGGGCCTGATGCGGATGGTCTCGGACGTCACCGGCCTCGGCCTGTACGGCGCCGGGATGCTGGTCTCGGTGGTGGCCTCGCTGTTCGCCGCGGCCGGCATCTACGCCGTGGTGGAGAAGATGACCGGTGACGTGCGCGCCGGTGTGATCGCGGCCGGGCTCTGGGCGATCGCCCCGGGCTCGGGCGCCGAGTGGGCGGTCTACTCGGACTCCCTGTTCGTCGCGCTGGCCGCCTGGGCGTGCTACTGGGTGATGACCAAGCAGTGGATCGCGGCCGGGGTGATCACCCTGGTCGCCGGGCTCAACCGGCCGACCTCCGCCGCGCTGATCGGCGCGGTGGGCCTGGCCGCGCTGGTCGAGCTGTACCGCCGGGAGAGCGGCGTCCTGCGCCCGCTGGCCGCGATGGTGCTGGCCCCGGTCGGCCTGCTCGGCTACGTCGGCTGGGTGGGCTGGCGGACCGGCGAGTGGGGCGGCTACTTCCGCCTCCAGCACGACGCCTGGCTGCACTACTTCGACTGGGGCCAGGGCACCTGGCACGCGATCCGCGGGGTGCTGCTGGGCCGCAACGACTACCCCTTCGCCTTCCCGGTGCCGGACCTGTTCGCCACCGTGATCGTGCTCAGCCTGCCGATGCTGATCGTGCTGCTGGTGCGGCTGCGCCCGCCGCTGGTGCTGACCGCCTACACGCTGGCCACGATCGTCTCGGTGCTCGGCAGCCTCGGCATCTTCGGCAACACCTCGCGCTACCTGCTGCCCGCGTTCCCGCTGCTCATCGCACTGGCGGTGGGGCTGCGCAAGCTGAGCCTGCCGGCCCTGGCCACCGTCCTGGGCACCGGGGCGGTCGCCTCCGGATGGTACGCCGGGTACGTGATCTTCGAGCTGGGCGTGCCGTAGACCCGGTCCACCCGGCCCACGGGGGCGCGTCCGCCACGGACGCGCCCCCGTCCGTTTCCACGGACTCCCCTTCCGCGAACCCTCTTGCCCGCGAACCCTCGTGAACCGACCGATCGTTCGGTTACTCTGTGACCGATCCCGTCCTGCTTTTCGACGCCCTCCGAGGAGCGCACAGATGTCCGCAGCGGTCACCCACCCCCTCGTCGGCGAGCTGGTCGAGCGCCACCAGGCCACCCTGGACGCCGCGCTCGCCGCCGCCGCCGAGCGCGACTACTGGTCGCCCTACCCCGAGTTCCCGAAGGCCTACGGCGAGAGCGGCCCGGCGGACGGCAAGGCCGCGTTCGACGCCCTGCTCGGCAAGCCCTTCGCCCTCGACGGCCACCCCACCGACGGCGACCAGGTCGGCGGCGAGGCCTCCCCGTACGGCATCGAGCTGGGCATCACCTACCCGCACGCCGACCCGGACGCGCTGATCGCCGCGCTCACCGCCGCCCGCCCCGGCTGGGCCGCCGCGAGCCCGCTGGAGCGCGCCGCCGTCTGCCTGGAGATCCTGCACCGGATCAACGCCCGCTCCCACGAGTTCGCCCAGGCCGTCACCCACACCACCGGCCAGGCCTACGGCATGGCCTTCCAGGCCGGCGGCCCGCACGCCCAGGACCGCGGCCTGGAGGCGGTCGCCTACGCCTACGCCGAGCAGACCCGACTGCCGCGTCGGGCCGGCTGGACCAAGCCCCAGGGCAAGCGCGACCCGCTGGTGATGACCAAGGAGTTCACCGTCGTCCCGCGCGGCCTCGCGCTGCTGATCGGCTGCAACACCTTCCCCACCTGGAACGGCTACCCGGGCCTGTTCGCCTCGCTCGCCACCGGCAACCCGGTGCTGGTCAAGCCGCACCCGCGGGCCGTGCTGCCGCTCGCGCTGACCGTCCGGACCGCCCGCGCGGTGCTCACCGAGGCCGGCTACGACCCGAACCTGGTCTGCCTGGCCGCCGAGCACGAGGGCGGCACCGTCGCCGCGACCCTCGCCGTCCGCCCCGAGATCAAGCTGATCGACTACACCGGCTCCACCTCCTTCGGCGACTGGCTGGAGGAGCACGCCAAGCAGGCCCAGGTGTACACCGAGAAGGCCGGTGTCAACGCGGTGGTGATCGACTCCACCGACGACTACAAGGGCATGCTGGGCAACCTCGCCTTCGCGCTCTCGCTCTACAGCGGCCAGATGTGCACCACCCCGCAGAACGTGCTGATCCCGCGCGGCGGCATCACCACCGACCAGGGCGACAAGTCGTACGACCAGGTGGTCACCGACCTGGCCGGCACCATCGAGGGCCTGCTCTCCGACGACGCCCGCGCCGCCGCGATCCTGGGCGCCGTGGTCAACCCCGGGGTGCTCCAGCGCTCGGCCGCCGCGGCCGGCGGCGAGTACGGCGAACTCGCCCTCGCCCCGCGCGCGGTGACCTCGCCGGAGTTCCCCGGCGCGACCGTCCGCACCCCCGCGCTGGTCAAGCTGGACGCCGACAAGCCGGACGACCGGGCCGTCTTCCGCAGCGAGTGCTTCGGGCCGGTCTCCTTCGCCGTCGCGGTCGAATCCACCGCCGCCGCCGTCGAGTTGCTGCGCACCACCGTCCGCGAGAAGGGCGCCATGACCGCCTCCGGCTACACCACCTCGCCCGAGGTGGAGGCGCTGCTGGTGGAGGCCGCGCTGGACTCCGGCGTCTCGCTCTCGCTCAACCTCACCGGCGGGGTCTACCCCAACCAGACCGCCGCCTTCTCCGACCTCCACGGCACCGGCGCCAACCCGGCCGCCAACTCGGCCTACTGCGACGGCGCGTTCGTCGCCAACCGGTTCCGCACGGTGGAGATCCGCCGGCACGGCTGAGCGTCCGCTTCCGGATCCGGGCCCGGCGGTCACCCACCGCCGGGCCCGGCGGTTCACGGCTCCCGGCCCCGGCGGTTCACAGCCTCGGCCGCGCCCGCGATGATGGAGGCTGGGAGGACGCCGGGAACGGCGTCCGACCGCCCTCCGAGCAACGGGAGCTGATACATGGCCGTGAAGCCGACGACCGAAACCGACGTCCTGATCGTCGGCGCCGGACCGACCGGGCTGCTGCTGGCCGGCGACCTCGCCGCCGCCGGAGTCGGCGTCACCCTGCTGGAGAAGCGGGCCGTCGAGTCCAACCTCACCCGGGCCTTCGCCGTGCACGCCCGCAGCCTGGAGATGCTGGACGCCCGGGGCCTGGCCGAGGAGCTGATCGCCACCGGCCGCCCGCTCGACGGGCTGAAGATGTCCGACCGCCTCGGCATCGACCTCGGCTCGCTGCCCACCCGCTTCCCGTTCGTCCTGATCACCCCGCAGTACAACGTCGAACGGCTGCTGCTGGAGCGCGCCGAGAAGGCCGGCGCGACCGTGCTGCGCGGCGCCGAGGTCACCGGACTGCGCCAGGACGCCGAGGGCGTGACCCTGGAGACCCGGGACGGGCGGAGCCATCGCGCCGCGTACGCGGTCGCCACCGACGGCGTCCACTCCACCGTCCGCGACCTGCTCGGCATCCCCTTCCCCGGTGAGTCGGTGGTCGACTCGATGGTGCTGGCCGACGTCCGGCTGGAGCGCGAGCCCACCGAGACGATCACCGTCAGCGCCAACCACGCCGGCTTCGCCTTCATCGCCCCGTTCGGCGACGGCTGGTTCCGGATCATCGCCTGGGACCGCGAGGAGCGGTACCCCGACGGCACCACCCCCTCGCCCGAGCAGCTCACCGCCCTCGCCCGGGCCATCCTCGGCGAGGACTACGGCCCGCACGACGTGCGCTGGAGCTCCACCTTCCACAGCGACGAGCGGCAGGCCCCCAACTACCGCTCCGGACGGGTCTTCCTGGCCGGCGACGCCGCCCACTGCCACTCCCCGGCCGGCGGCCAGGGCATGAACACCGGCCTCCAGGACTCCGCCAACCTCTCCTGGAAGCTCGCCGCCGTCCTCCGGGGGCAGGCCACCGACGCCCTGCTGGACACCTACCAGACCGAACGGCATCCGGTCGGCAGGACGGTGCTGCGCACCTCCGGTGCGCTGATCCGGCTGGCGCTCGCCGAGTCCGCCCCCACCCGCGCCCTGCGCGGGGCGCTCACCGCGCTGGGCGGCCTCCTCGACCCGGTCACCGGGCGCGGCGCCAAGCTGGTCTCCGGCATCGGGATCTCCTACCCCGCCCCCAAGGACGCCCACCCGCAGGTCGGCAAGCGCGTCCCGGACCTGCGGCTGACCGCCCTCAGCAAGCCCGTCGAAGGTGCCCCGGCCGCCCCCGAGCGGCTCTACGAGGCGCTGCGCGCCGGGAAGTTCGTCCTGGTCAGCAATGACGAGCTGGCCGCCGCCGAGCCCTGGGCCGACCGCGTGGTCTGCGCCGCCCCCGCCGATCCGCACGGCAAGCTGCGCGACACCGTGCTGCTGATCCGCCCGGACGGCTACGTCGCCTGGGCCGCCGTCGACCCCGGCCAGGGCGAGCTGCGCGCCGCCCTCACCGACTGGCTCGGCACCCCGGCCTGACCCCCCGCCACCGCGTCGAGGTCCCCGTGCCCCTCTTGGGGCGCGGGGACCTTCGTGTGCGGAGGGCGCCGCCCGCACCCGACCACCACGGCCATTCACTGTATGGAACCGACGAGTTCCCCGCTCTCCACAGTTGACTGTTTTTTAGCAACGAATTGCCCGGCCATGAGCCAATTCGCACACGGGTTCTGTCATGTTCAAGCAAGCGTTCTCGACCCCCGGAACGCCTGGCCCCTTGCCGGCCCCCATCGCCGGCTGGAGGAGGATCCGTTGCGCCCCCGCTCCCTTGCCCTCGCCGCGGCGATAGCCGTGCTGCCGCTGACCGCCGTCTCGCTCGGTGTCTCCACCGCGCAGGCCGCCACCCCGAACGCCGCCCCGCGCGTCGCCCTCCCGAACACCGTGAACCCCGCGGTGGCCCACTCGGAGAAGAAGGGTGACGTCCCGGCGGCCCAGCAGATCTCGGTGTCCGTCAGCCTGAAGCTGCGTGACACCGACGCCCTGGACCACTTCCTCACCGCGGTCGAGACCCCGGGCGCCCCGGAGTACGGCCGCTACCTGACGCCGGAGCAGTTCACCGCCCGGTTCGGCCCAACCCAGGCCGCCGTCGACCAGGTCAGGACCTACCTGGCCCAGCAGGGCCTGACCGTCACCGGGGTGAGCGCCAACCGCCAGGTGGTCAACGCCCACGGCACCGCCGCCCAGGTCTCCCAGGCCTTCGGCACCCACGAGAGCTCGTACCTCGACCCCCAGCTCCAGCGCGCGTTCTTCGCCAACGACGCCGCCGCCTCGATCCCGTCCGACCTGGCCACCGTGGTCCAGGGCGTCAGCGGCCTGGACAACCACGCGGTGCGCAAGAACCGCCTGGCCAAGCCGAACGCCGCCGCGAACGCCGCCGCCCCGAACGCGGTCACCCCGGCCACGCCCGCTCCGAACGCCGCGAACGCCGCGAACGCCGCCCCGAGCGGCATGTCCCCGGCCCAGTACACCGGCGCGTACAACCTCACCAAGACCGGCGCGGACGGCACCGGCACCACGGTCGCGCTGTGGGAGTTCGACGGCTACAAGTCCTCGAACCTGACCACCTACGACGCCCAGTACGGCCTGTCCGGCCCGGCCGTCTCCACCGTCTCGGTGGACGGCGCCGCCTACGACTCCGCCCCCGGCCAGGGCCAGGGCGAGGTCGAGCTGGACAGCGAGATCGTCCGCGGCGCGGCGCCCAAGGCCACCCAGCTGGTCTACGAGGCGCCCAACAGCGACCAGGGCGAGATCGACATGGCCAACAAGATCGTGACCGACAACCGGGTCTCGGTCGTCTCGATCTCCTGGGGCTCCTGCGAGCCGGACACCACCGCCTCCTCGATGACCGCGGTCGACAACGCCTTCAAGCAGGCCGCCGCCCAGGGCATCTCGATCTTCTCCGCCTCCGGTGACGACGGCTCACGCGACTGCACCCGCTCCACCAGCGGCTCGACCGTCAAGGCGGTCGACTTCCCGGCCTCCAGCCCGCACCAGACCGGCGTCGGCGGGACCAACCTCCAGGTCTCCGGAAGCAACACCTACTCCTCGGAGAGCGCCTGGAGCACCGCCGGCGGCGGCGTCTCCACCGTGTTCGCCAAGCCGAGCTGGCAGACCGGCACCGGCGTCAGCGGCACCATGCGCACCGTCCCGGACGTCTCCTCCAACGCCGACCCGCAGAGCGGCTTCGCGATCTACACCGCCGGCGCCTGGCAGGTCTACGGCGGCACCAGCGCGGCCGCGCCGCTCTGGTCCGGCTACGCGGCCCAGTTCAACCAGAAGGCCAAGGCCGCCGGGCAGCCGGTCCTCGGCGAGGCCGGCCCGCGGCTGTACTCCGTCGCGAACAGCAGCGCCTACGGCAGCGTCTTCCACGACGTGACCACCGGCGCCAACCAGGACTTCTCCGCCAAGGCCGGCTACGACCAGGTCACCGGCTGGGGCTCCCCGGTCGCCGACGCGCTGACCACCGCCCTGCTCGGCGGCAGCACCACCCCGCCCTCCGGCGGCTGCACCGCCGCCCAGCTGATCTCCAACGGCGGTTTCGAGAGCGGCACCGCCGCACCGTGGACCACCTCCAGCGGCGTGGTCGACAACAGCGCCTCCGAGCCGGCCCACTCGGGCAGCTGGAAGGCCTGGCTGAACGGCTACGGCTCGGCCCACACCGACACCCTGTCGCAGACCGTCTCGATCCCGGCCGGCTGCGCCTCCGCGAAGCTGACCTTCTGGCTGCACATCGACACCGCGGAGACCGGCACCACGGCGTACGACAAGCTGACCGTCCAGGCCAACAGCACCACGCTGGCGACGTACTCCAACGCCAACGCGGCGGCCGGCTACGTCCAGCGCACCCTGGACCTCACCTCCTTCGCCGGTCAGACCGTGACCATCAAGTTCACCGGTACCGAGGACTCCTCGCTCCAGACCAGCTTCGTGATCGACGACGTCGCGCTGAACGTCAACTGATCACCGGCCGGTAGCACCACCGGACCCCCGCCGGGGCGGCGCCGTCAGGGCCCGCCCCGGCGGTGTCGCGTCCCGGCCCCTCCGGGCCGTCCGGCGACCCGTGTTTCCGGACTGTTTCAAGATCGCTCACCGCGCGGTTCACCTGCCGTGACCACTGTCATACGCACGACTGATGACGTAGCCTCTCGACCGTGCATAGGGTTCCCCAAAGCTCGGTGATGCCGTTGACGGCGCGCCCCGGCGTCGGCCCGGTCCCACCGACTTCACCCGGTGGGGAGGGTTGCCACATGGCCGCAGAGCAGCCTCAGGACGCGGCGCGACTGCGCCTGGTCGGGTCGCACACGGAGCACCCCGGCCCGTCCGGACCGGCTCCCGCACCGGCCCCCGGCCGCCTCACCCCGGTCGGCGGCTTCGCGGACACCCTGCACCTGGCCATCGAGGCCAGCGGTCTCAGCCTGGACCGGATCCGCGCCGCCCTCGCCACCCGTGGCGTCAGGGTCAGCGTCACCACCCTCAGCTACTGGCGGCGCGGCCGCAGCCAGCCCGAGCGGGCCAGCTCGCTGCGCGCCGTCCACCTGCTGGAGGAGCTGCTCGGCCTGCCGCACAGCTCGCTCTCCTCGCTGCTCGGCCCGCCGCGCCCGCGCGGCCGCTGGGCCGCCGCGGCCAGCACCAGCCACCTCGGGCTGGAGGACGTCTGGCCGGGCGAGCAGGAGATCGCCTCGATCTTCGCCGAACTCGACGCCCCGCCGCCCGGCGAGCTGGAGCGCCTGAGCATCCACGACTCCTACTACGTGGACGCCGAGCGGCGCGCCACCCTGCTGCGGATGCGTCAGGTGGTGCGGGCCACCGTCGGCGGCGTCGGCCGCTGCCTGGTGGTGCACAAGGCCGACGAGGAGGCCACCGGCTGCCCGGAGGTCACCTCGGTGCGGCACGGCCGGCTGGGCCGGGTGCGCCGCCGCCCGGAGGTCGGGCTGACCGTCGCCGAGCTGATGCTGGACCGGCCGCTGGGCCTCGGCGACAGCACGGTCTTCGAGTACGAGGTGGAGATCCCGCCCGGCGGCCCGACCACCGAGTACAGCCGCCGCTTCGCCACCCCGGTGCGCGAGTACGTGCTCCAGGTGCACTTCGACCCGGCCGCCGTCCCGGCGCACTGCGAGCGCTACGACCGCGAGCCGGGCGCCGACGTCGACCACCGCCGCGAGCAGCTCTGGATCGGTGCCTCGGCGAGCGCCCACGTACTGGCCCCCGACCAGCAGCCGGGCCACATCGGCATCCGCTGGGAATGGGCGTAGGCCCTTCCGCTCCCGTCCCACCCGAAAGCCCCGCCGGCCCCCGGCGGGGCTTTCGCGCTCCCGCCCGGGAGACCGGGCGACCGCCGCCCCGCGCTGACCGGCCATCACCGACCCTGCCCCGCGCCCACCTCCCTCCAGCCCCTTCCGCCGCGCCCGCCGCCTGACTGCCCTTCACCCGTTCGGCCTAACACATCGTGACGCATCCGGCCCGCTTTGGGACCTTGGTCCCGATACATACTGAATCGGCCCGGGAAGGCCACTTCTGTCTCGTCGTCAGGCGGCGACCAGGAAGAACCGCAGGAAAGAGGCGGAGCATGACCCTTACCGACCCCCTGTCCCCACTCATGGAGTTCGACGAGGTCGAACCCGCGGAGGACTGCATATGCGGGGGCTGCAGTGCCCGCCGCCGCGCCCGGCGGCACGCCGCCCCCGTCCACGAGGGCGGCCACGCCGCCGCCCACAGCGTCCGCCGCCGGGCCGCCGTCCTGATGGCCGCCGTCGGCACCGCACTGGGCGGCGGCGCGGTCGCCGCCGGTACCGCCTCCGCCGCCCCCAGCCCCGCTCCGGGCGCCGCCCGGGCCCAGACCCCCCAGGGCGAGGTCAGCGGCCTCTACGGCCAGGCCCCGGGGGCACGCGCCTTCGCCGCCCCGCGCGCCACCGCGGCGCCGGTCACCCGGGCCCAGATCATCCAGCGCGCCCAGGGCTGGGTCGACCAGGACGTGCCGTACAGCATGAGCCGCTACTGGTCGGACGGCTACCGCCAGGACTGCTCCGGCTTCGTCTCGATGGCCTGGGGCCTGAACAGCAGCCAGACCACCTGGACCCTGCCGAACTTCGCCGAGCGGATCGGCAAGAACGACCTCCAGCCCGGCGACGTGCTGATCTACAACAACGCGGCCAACCCGCAGGCCGGCTCCCACGTGACGATCTTCGGCGGTTGGGCCGACTCCTCCCGCACCCAGTACATCGCCTACGAGCAGACCGGCCCCTCCACCAAGAAGCGCACCACCCCGTACGCGTACTGGAACAACTCCGGCTCCTACGTCCCGTACCGCTACACCGGCCTGTCCGACGGCGGAGGCAGCGGAGGCGGCAGCTCCTCGACCGCCTTCCCGGGCGCGGACAAGTTCGGCCCCGGCGCCAACAACGCGTACGTGACCCAGCTCGGCCGGCTGCTGGCCCAGCGCGGCGGGTCCAAGTTCTACTCCGAGGGGCCCGGCCCGCGCTGGGGCGAGGCCGACCGCAAGGCCACCCAGGCCTTCCAGCAGGCCCAGGGCTGGACCGGCGGCGAAGCCGACGGCATCCCCGGCAAGGCCACCTGGGACTACCTGGTCAACGGCAAGGGCCGCAACATCGACGGCGGCACCGGCACTCCCCTGCCGCCCCCGCCGCCCACCGGCGGCACCGCCTTCCCCGGCGCGGACAAGTTCGGCCCCGGCGCCAACAACGCCGACGTCACCAAGCTGGGCCAGATGCTGACGCAGCGCGGCGGGTCCAAGTTCTACTCCGAGGGGCCCGGCCCGCGCTGGGGCGAGGCCGACCGCAAGGCCACCCAGGCCTTCCAGCAGGCCCAGGGC
>NZ_JBHUAF010000004.1:0-30176 GCF_042789895.1 Kitasatospora sp. NPDC056783 | reverse complement strand
CTGGACCGGCGGCGAAGCCGACGGCATCCCCGGCAAGGCCACCTGGGACTACCTGGTCAACGGCAAGGGCCGCAACATCGACGGCGGCACCGGGACCCCCCTGCCGCCCCCGCCGCCCACCGGCGGCACCGCCTTCCCCGGCGCGGACAAGTTCGGCCCCGGCCGGAGCAACGACTACGTCCGGCAGCTCGGCGAGCAGCTGGTCCGCAAGGGCTTCGGCGGCTCCTACAGCGTCGGCCCCGGCCCGAGCTGGGGCGAGGCCGACCGTCGGGCCGTCCAGGCCTTCCAGCAGGCCCAGGGCTGGACCGGCGGCGAGGCCGACGGCTACCCGGGCCCGGACACCTGGCGCCGGCTCTTCTCCTGACCCGCGTCCGAGGCGCGGTGCCCGCTCCGGGCGCCGCGCCTCAGCGCTTCCCGGACATCCAGTGGAACAGCCCCATCGCGACACTGGTCGCCAGGTTGAAGCTGGACACCCCCGGCCGCATCGGCACCGCCACCAACCGGTCGGCGCGCGCCTTGAGTTCCGCCGAGACGCCGTGCCGCTCGGTGCCGAAGGCGAGCAGCGCGTCGTCCGGGAACGGCAGGTCCCGGATGTCGGCGCCCTCCGGGTCCAGCACGTACAGCGGCCCGTCCGGCAGCTCCGGCAGGGCCAGCCGCTCGACCGCGGTGGCGAAGTGCAGGCCCGCGCTGCCGCGCAGCACGTTCGGGTGCCACGGGTCCAGGTCCCCGGTGGTCACCACCCCGGTGGCACCGAACCCGGCCGCCAGCCGGATCACCGCCCCGACGTTGCCCAGGTTCCGCGGGTTCTCCAGCACCACCACCGGCGCCTCGCGCGGCCGGGCCGTCAGCGCCGTCGCGTTGGCCCCGGCGGACGGCCGCACCGCCAGCGCGACCACCCCGGTCGGGTGCGGGCGCGGCGTCAGCTGCCGCAGCGCGGACTCCGGCACCTCCACCGCGAGCCGGTCCAGCGCCGGCACCACGTCCGCCGCCAACTCGCCCGCCAGCGCCAGCAGCGCCCCCCGGTCGGCGGTCAGCACCCGCCGCACCTCACCCCCGAACCGCAGCGCGTGCTTCAGCGCGTGGAACCCGTCCAGCAGGACCACCCCGGGCTCCCGCTCGACCACCCGCCACGCCCGCACGACCTCGTCATCCATGCCGTCCACTCTGTCACCCCGGCCAGGCCCGAAGGAGCGGGCCCACCAGGAGCGGGCCTACGAGGACGACCCGCGCAGAGCCCGCTCCAGGTCCCGCAGCGCCTGCCCCACCAGTCGCGTCCCCGCCCGCACCACGTCCCGCTGCACCCCGGCCGGCGCCCCCGCCAGCTCCTCCTCCAGCCGCGCCTGCGCGGCCCGCACCGCCTCGAACTCCACCGGCTGCCCGGTCAGCAGCGCGGCCGCCGCGAGCGCCGTCGCCAGCCGCAGCTCCTCCGCGTACTCCCCCGTCCCCGGCACCGGCTCGGCGTCCGCCGCCGGCAGGTGGGCCTCCAGCAGCACCGCCGCCCGCCCGAGGGCCCCCACCGCCGCCCGGGCGCGGTCGATCTGGCGCCGGCTCACCCCGGCCAGCCCGGACTCGTGCCGCCCGGGTTCGGCGTCGGCCCGCTGCATCGCCTGGATCAGCTCGGCGCGTGCCTCCCGCGAGTCCAGCAGCGCGCTGCGCACCAGCCGTCCGCGCGGCGCCGCCGGCTTCTCGTAGCAGGCGATCACCGAGCCCGCGTACCGTCCGGCCGCCGCCAGCCACTCGGCGAGCCGCTCCCCGAGCCGGGCGGTCTGCCAGGTCGGGAACAGCGCGTACGTGACGAGCGCGATCGACCCGCCGAACAGCGTCAGCCCGACCCGGTCGACGGCCGTCACCAGCGGGTTCCCCTCCTGCAACCCCAGCAGGAACACCACGTACGTGGAGATGCCGACCGTGGTCACCGCGTACCCGGTCCGGAACGCGAGGTACGCCCCGCCGATGCAGATCACCGCCAGCCCGGCCAGCACCCACTCCCCGGGGTGGGTCAGCTGCACCACCAGGGTCGAGACGGCGACCCCGACCACCGTCCCGGCCAACCGGGCGACGCCCCGGCTGTAGGTCTGCGCGAAGTCCGGCCGCATCACCATCGCGGCGGTCATCGGCGCCCAGTACCCGTGCTGGAACCCGGCCAGCCGGGCCAGCAGGTAGGCGACGGTGACCACCCCGGAGAGCCGGACGGCGTGCTGGAAGATCGCCGAGCGCGGCTGCAACTGCCGGCGCACGGCCCGGGCCGCCTCCGGCAGCATCCGGGCGATGGTCGGCTTGCGCAGCGCCCCGCCGGCCCCGACCACGGGCGTGGTGATGGTGTCCTCGTCGTTGCGGTCCAGGGTGTCCGCGGCCTTGCGCAGCAGCCCGCCGAGCCGCCGGGCGGAGCGCCGGGCCGCGCCCTGGAGCCGCGGGCCGTCGTCCGAGCCGGCCAGGGTGAGCGAGGGCGCGGAGCGGGGCAGCCGGACCGGGTCGCCGGTGCGGATCGCCCGTGCGAGGGCGTCCATGACCTCGGCGGCGGCCGCCAGCACCTCGCGGGCGCGGTCCCGTTCCGGTCCCTCCTCGGGGGCGCCCACCTTGGGGTCGGCGAGCGCGGCGATGGTGGGCCGGATGCGCTCGGCGATGCCGCGCAGACCGCGCAGTTCGGGCGGCCGGTGGCGGTCCTGCCAAGGGGTGAGGGCGGCCGCGTGGCGGGCCGTCATGAACGGCTCCGGGTCCACGTGCGCGGTCGGATCCTGACGCAACCGCCTCGCGTAGTCGGCGAGTTCGGCATAGGCGTCGGCGAGCGCCTCGCGCTGGGCGGTCCAACTCCCGATCGGCCAGACGGTGATGACGACGGCCTGGACGACGCCGCCGAGGGCGGCGACCAGCCCGTGGCCGAGCGCGGTGCCCACGCTGACCGGGAGCTGCACGACGATCAGCATCACCGAGACGGTGTTGGTGGCGACCACCCCGGCGGTCGGCCCGATCGCCCAGGCCAGTCCGGCGGCGAAGGCCCAGACCGCGAGCAGCACCGGGAACAGCCCGGGAACCCCCGCGGCCAGGTAGCCGAGGAAGGTGCTGGCGCCCAGTCCGATCCCGGCCGCGACGGCGAGCGAGGCCCGCGGCCGGAAGCTGCGCTGGAAGGTGGCCGAACCGGCGATGAACGCGCCCATCGCGGCCGAGGTGGCGAGCGCGACACCGCCGAGCGCGAGGGTCGGGAAGAGCACCAGCGCCACCGCGACCGCCCCGCGCACCGCCCGCTTGGGGTCGGTCAGCGCCCGGTCCAGGGTGAGCCCGGTCCGCGCGGTGTCACGAAGTGCGGCGAACCAGGACATAGCGACATCCTAGGCTGCCGGTACGCGTCCGATCCCGCTCATCCGGCGCAGTCGCGCCGCCACCCACAGCAGTGCCCCGGTCGGCAGGAACACCGCGTCCGCCGCGATCATCGCGAGCGAGAACACCGGCAGTCCGAGCACCACCGCGATCCCCACGTGCTCCAGCACCATGACGGCCAGCAGCCCGTTCTTGACCCGCCGGTTGAGCAGTGTGAACGGGAACGCCACCTGGAGGATCACGGTGCCGTACGAGATCAGGAAGACCGGCAGCAGTGCCGAACCGACGAGCGCGGACAGCCCCGGCCAGGGGGTGAAGTAGTCCAGGTGCAGCGGGTAGTACAGCGCGGTGCCGTCCTGCCAGCGCGAGCCCTGCACCTTGTACCAGCCGGCCGTGGCGTAGATCAGCACCACCTCGACGGCGATCACCAGCATCGCGCAGTTGTGCACCATGGTCGCCAGCGCGTCGAGCACCGCCCGCGGTTCACCGTCCGGCCGCAGCCGGCCGAGCGTCCACCACGGTCCGGCCACCGCCCAGAGCCCCCAGAACAGCGGCGACCAGCCGAGGTACGGGAAGGCCTTGTCGGTCCAGGTCAGGCTGTCCCCGGCGAAGCCGCCGAACTGGCAGACCGCCAGGACGGCCCCCAGCACCACCCAGAGCACCACCCCCGCCCGCCCGTCGCGGGCCCGGGCGGCGTCCAGCGACCAGACCTCGGCGCAGCGGGTGAAGACGAGGTAGACCGCCATCAGGTGGACGACGTTGTCGCCGCCGTCCCCGAGGAAGACGTCGCGGTTCTGCAGGGACAGCACGGTGACCAGGAACAGCACCGTGCTCGCCCTGGTCCGCCAGCCCAGCAGCACGGCCAGGGCCGCCAGCACCGCCAGGTGGTAGACCAGCTCGAACCAGAGCCGCCCGCCGAACCAGGGCAGCACGGTGAACGCCCCGGTGTCGGCCAGCAGCCCGTCGGCGAGCTCCGCCGACCAGGGGGAGCGGTCGCCGTACAGCATCCGCCGGTGCGGCCACTCGCGCAGCAGGTAGGCGAGCCAGACCAGCCCGAAGCCGATCCGCACCGCGGCGGCCTGGTGCCGGCCGAGCACCCGCCCGGTGAAGGCCGCCATCGCCCGGCCGAGCGGCGCCCCCGGCCCGGCGGCCGCCGGCGACCGGCCCGCTCCGGTCTGCGCCGGCACGCCGCCCGACGACGGCGTGCCGTCCGGCTGAACCGTTCCGTCCGGCAGCGCCGTAGCCCCGTTCATCCGAGCAGCCCCCGGTAGTCCTCGTCCGCCACCGGCCACCACGGCAGCTCCCGCACCCGCGGCGCCGCCGGCGCGGCCTCACCGCTCCAGGACGGCGGCGCGACGGTCGCCGCGGTCGACCGGAACTGGATCTCCCGGACCGGCCGGCCGTCCGCCTCCCGGCCGATCCGCTGCAGGGCGATCCGCTTGAGGTACCGCTCGGCCAGGCCGCCGCGCTGGGAGGTCGGCGACTCGTCCTGCGCGCTGTGCGAGCCGTCGTAGAAGTCCCAGGCCCGGCGCAGCAGGTTCTGCTGGACGTGGCTGGGCGCCGGATTCCCCCGGATCGCGGCGATGTCCTGCGCGGTCAGCCCGATCCAGTCGTGGGTGCGGGTCGTCCCGTCGGGCTCGACGGTGCGGACCCTCGCGTCCACGGTCACGTTCTGCTGGAGCGGGTTGGGCGCGAACAGCTTCCAGTTCTGCTCGAACTCCGGGTAGACCACGCCGTCCACCTCGTCCCGGTACTGCCGGGACACCGAGTTGGCGGGGGCGACGTGCAGGAACACCGCGGTGAGGAACAGTCCGGTGCCGACGGCCAGCACCGCCGCGGCGAACCCGAGGACCAGTTGCGCGGGCTTCGACCAGACCCTCCCGGCCGCCGGCCGGTCAGTCCTCTGCGCCATGGCCTCCCCGCCCGGTCGGCGGGCGCCGCCGGCCCGGTGCCGACACGCTCGCGCGCGCCCATCCTGCCCTACGGGGGGACGGGCGCCGCGCCGCCGTCAGCCGTTCTCGGCCGGTCCTCGGCCGGTCCTCAGAGGACGAAGGCCTCCTGGCCGGTGCTGCTCACCATCGGACGGCCAGCGCCCTCCCAGGCGTACATCCCGCCGTCCACGTTCACCGCGTCCCGGCCCTGCTGCACCAGGTACTGGACGACCTGCGCGGAGCGGCCGCCGACCCGGCAGAGCACGTACAGCTTCTCGTCCGGCAGCTCGCCGAGGCGGGCGATCACCTCGCCGATCGGGATGTGCAGCGCGCCGTCCACGTGGCCGGCGTCCCACTCGTCCTGCTCGCGCACGTCCAGCAGGGCGGCGTCGGCGGGCACGGCGGCGGCGTCGGCGGAGGGGATCTGCGGGAACATCGTGTGGCTCTCCTGGGATGTCGTCGGGTGTGTGCGATTGTCGCCCACCGGCGCCGGCCCGTGGCCGTCCACCGGGTCGGGGTCGCCGCCGAGCAGCCGCTGAAGCTCGGCCTGCCGCTCGGCGGCCTTGGCCAGCAGCTCCTCGGCGAGCTGCTCCAGCAGCCGGTCCGGGTCCTGCGGGGCGAGGGCGAGCAGCCGGCCCATCGGGGTCTGCTCCAGCCGGACCTGCTCGGCGGCGGTCTCGCCGATCTTGGCGGTCAGCCAGTCCAGCCGGCGGCGCAGCCAGTCCGCCCGGTCGGGGGAGTCGACGGCCGGCGCGGCCTCCGGCGCGGTGGACCACTCGGCCGCCAGGCCCTCCAGCGCGGCCGCGTCCCCGTACGCGTAGGCCTCGTTGACCCGGGCCAGGAAGGCGGCCCGGCGCCGCTGCTCGCCCGGGTCGGTGGTCAGGTCGGGGTGGGCACGGCGGACCAGCTCGCGGTAGATCCGCTGGGCCTCCTTGCCGGGCCGCACCCGCTGCGGGGCGGCGGGCGGCGGCGGGGCGGCCTCCCCGTCCTGGCCGGACCGCTCCCGCACCGAGTCGAACAGCGCGTCCAGGTCGGGAAGCTCCTCGACCTGCTGCCGTGCCTCGGCGGCCCGGCGCAGGTCCTCCGGCCGTCCGGTGCGGGCCGCGACGGCCTCGGCGACCAGCGCGTCCAGTTCGTCCAGCCTGGCGTAGAGCGGGCCGAGCAGCTGGTGGTGGATCAACGCGAAGTTGTCGATCTCGACCCGCAGCGTCTGCACGTCCACGTCCATGCTGAGCCAGGCGAGCTCGGCGGCGGCGACCCGCTCCTCCAGCTCCTGCCGCTCCGGGTCCGTCCAGTGGGCGGGGCTCTGCGCGCTCACGTCTCGCCTCTGTCTCGTCCGGCCGGCTGCGTCCTGCGGGCCCACCCGTACGGGCGGTCCGGCCTGCCACCCTACCGCCGTGTTCGCGCACCCCGTCCGGGTGAACCGGGGGTGCGAACCGGCGCGCGACGCCCGACACGCAACCGATCCTGAGGAATCTCCCCGTTTCGGTGTCGAGCCCGGCCCCGTCCGTGCTTCGCTGGTATCCGCACAGCGTGTCTTCCTCCGGAGAGACGGCCGCCCCCGGGCGCGGCGGCAAGGACGGGAGCAGAGCGGATCCATGGTGGCCGAGTCCAACTCCACACCGCGGCCGGCGGGCGACGGTACCGCGCCGGGCGACCACCCGACGGGTGTGGCCGCCCTCGTCCGGCTCGCCCCCGTCCTGGTCGACCGGTCGGGCCGGATCGCCCAGTGGGGCCGGGCCGCCGAGGAGCTGTTCGGCCACCGCGCCGAAGTCGCCCACGACCGCCCGGCCTCCGGCCTGCTGCCCGCCGTGGAGTCCCGGACGCACGACCGGTGCTCCACGCGCCGCCACTGCGACGCCTTCGACACCCTCGCCGAGCGGACCGCCGACGGCCGCCCCTGGACCGGCCGGCTGGCCGTCACCGACCGCGAGGAGCACCAGCGCGACGTGCTCTGGTGGGCGTACCCGCTGCCCGGCCCGTCCGGCGGACTGCTCGCGCTGGCCGCCGACGCCCGCCCGCTGCGCACCTCCGGGCCCCGGCTCGCGCTCGGCGAGCGGCTGCTCCCGTTCGCCGCCGCGCCCGGCGCCCGGGGCGGCTTCCACGCCGTGTCCGCGGCACTCACCCCGGCGCGTCTGCCGGTGCCCGAGCCGTTGGCCCGGCTGCTGCCCCCCGGCCACCGCGGGGCGCTGCTGGCCGCGCTGGAGCAGGGCGGGCTGCCCGCGCTGCGACTGGACCCTGCCACCGTGCTGCCGG
Organism: Kitasatospora sp. NPDC056783; assembly: GCF_042789895.1. Classification (NCBI taxonomy): domain Bacteria; kingdom Bacillati; phylum Actinomycetota; class Actinomycetes; order Kitasatosporales; family Streptomycetaceae; genus Kitasatospora; species Kitasatospora sp. NPDC056783. The sequence continues at coordinate 22,674 of NZ_JBHUAF010000004.1, read as the reverse complement.
TGCTGCCCGCCGACGCCCAGCCCGGTACGGCGCACGCGGCCGCCGGACTCGGCCGCCGCTACCCGACACCCCAGCAGCGGGCGGCCAGGGTCGGCCCGCCTCCGCAACCCGAACAGGGCGCGCCCGGCCGCCGCCAGCCCGGCCCGCTGCCCGGCCAGCGCGAGGCCGCCCAGCCCGCCGTCCCCTCCGCCGTCCGGCCGACGGCGGCCGTCGGCGGGGCCGCGACGGCCGGTGTCCCCTCCGTCCCTCCCCCCGCCCCCGAGCGGGAGGCCCCGCCCATCGCAGGAGCCGCCACCATCGAGCCCACCGCGCCCGGGCCCACCGCCATCGGGCCGTCCGCCGACACCCTCCCGATCCCCGGCCCCGCGGACGGCGCCGGGCCGCCCGGCGGCCGGCTCGGCCCGTTCCTCACCAACGGGCACGCCGGCGAGCAGCTGGCCCTGCTGAACGAGGTCGGCGGCAACGTCGGCACCACCCTGGACCTCGGCTTCACCGCCCACGAGCTGTGCCGGGTGCTGGTCCCCCGGGTCGCCGACTTCGCCTGCGTGGACCTGGTGGACGGGCTGATCTCGGACTCCGAACTGCCGGCCGCCCGGCCGGACGACGACACCATGCTGCGCCGGGTCGCCCTGGTCTACAACGAGACCGGCGGCGCCTGGGACCACGTGCTCGCCGAGGGCTCGCTGGTCAGCATGCCGCGCCGCACCCCACCCGGGATGGCCCTGCAGCTGAACCAGCCGGTGCTGGTCCCGGTGGTCAGCTCGGACGTCGCGGTCGACTACGCGATCGCGCTCGGCGGCGCCCGGCTGGCCCCGGTGGTGACCGGCCGTTCGATGCTGGTCGTCCCGCTCTCCGCCCGAGGCACCGTGCTGGGCATCCTGAAGCTGCTCCGGCTGCCGGACCGCGCCCCCTTCGACGAGAGCGACGCCGCGACCCTCAAGGAGCTGGCCGTCCGCGCCGCGCTGTCCCTGGACAACGCCCGGCTGCACCGCGCCGAGGCACGGGTCGCCACCACCCTGCAGCGCTCGATGATCCCGACCCGCCCGCCGCAGATCCCCGGCGTGCAGATCGCCCACCGCTACCTGCCCGGCGACCCGAAGGCCGAGGTCGGCGGCGACTGGTTCGACGCGATCCAGCTGCCCGGCAGCCGGGTCGCCCTGGTGGTCGGCGACGTGATGGGCCACGGCCTCCACTCGGCAGCCGCGATGGGCCGCTTCCGCACCGCCATGCAGACCCTCGCCGCCCTGGACCTCCCGCCCGGCCAGCTGCTGCGCCACCTGGACAACCTGGCCCACAAGCTCGGCGACGACCACCTCGCGACCTGCCTGTACGCGGTCTACGACCCGATCAACCGGACCTGCGAGCTGGCCAGCGCCGGCCACGTCCCTCCCGTCCTGGTGCACCCGGACGGCAGCGGCGAGCTGCTGGAGATCCCGGCCGGCGCGCCGATCGGCGTCGGCGGGGTGCCGTTCGTCGCCAAGACCATCGACGTCTCGGACGGCTCGATGCTCGTGCTGTGCACCGACGGCCTGGTCGAGGTCCGGGGCGGCGACATAGGGGCCGGTCTGGCCGCGCTCTGCGGCAACCTGATCGACCCGCAGCAGAGCCCCGAACAGGCCTGCGACGAGGTGCTGCGCCGGCTGCACTCGGAGGACCGCAAGGACGACGTCGCCCTGCTGGTCGCCCGGTTCGACGGGGTCGCCCCGTCCGAGGTGGCCACCTGGGACCTCACCGTGGACCACCGCGAGGTCCGCCGGGCCCGCTCGCTGGTCCGCGAACAGCTGGCCGGATGGCACCTGGAGGCGCTCAGCGACACCACCGAACTGCTGGTCAGCGAGCTGGTGACGAACGCCGTCCGGGTCGCCCGGGACACCGTGAAGCTCCAGCTGATCCGGGTGGACAAGCTGCTGGTCGAGGTCAGCGACGACAACCACAACCTGCCCTCGCTGGAGCCGGCCGAGCAGCTCGGCGAGACGGGCCGCGGCCTCACCCTGGTCACCAAGTTCGCCGAACGCTGGGGCACCGCCCGCAAGGCGGTGGGCAAGGTCGTCTGGTTCGAGCTCCCGCTCCCGCACGCCTGACGGGCGGCCCGGAACGCCGAACGGCCGCGCACGGACATCCGTACGCGGCCCGGGGAACCCGGCAGCCGTCAGGGGATGACGGCCCCCGCCGAGCGGCGCCGCCGGGCCTCCACCGCGACCTCCATCGAGGCGGTCGCGGCCACCGAGGCGGCGGCGCCGACCCCGGCCAGCACCCTCGGCCAGAAGTCCCCGAAGACCTCGACCGAAACGGCGATCAGCAGCGCGGTGACCACCGCGACGACGTGCTCCAGACCGGCCAGGTTCGGCAGCACGACCGCCTCGCCGATCATCACCGCCACCACCAGGCCGGCGGTGTACCAGGCCCGGCTGCGGAACGCGATGCAGATCGCCAGCGCGACCACCGCGGCCGACGGCCCGGTGTCCCGCACGTAGGCGACCCACTTCGGGAAGCCGAACAGGTGGTGCGGCCCGATCGCCACGCCGACCCGGGCGAACAGCGTGCCCGCCAGGGTGCAGGTGTAGGCGACCACCAGGGTCATCCGCCGGCCGAGCACGATCTCGGCGATCGAGAAGACCACGAACACCTGGGCCAGCGCCCCCCAGACCGGAAGGTCCAGCGCCGGCACGTACAGGGAGAGCGGGGTCCGCAGCAGCGACACGTCCAGCGGCAGCGCCGCCCGCACCACCCCGATGTTGTTGACGAAGCGCTCGCCGCCCGGCAGGTGCTGGACGATGCTGAACAGCAGGATCAGAAACGTCGCCGCACTGGCCAGCGGAACAGCGGCGAACTTCTTTCGCACCACCGCGTCCCGGACCGTCGCGAACAACGTTCCCCACTCGGCGACAGCGGCCGATCTGGCGAATGCCAGCGGCCCCTTTCGCACGCCCCCCGCGTGGGTCCTGTGAATCACAACCGTTTCTCCGAATCCCGAACTCTCGACTACTCCAACATTAGAAGCCGGTCAACAAAGCCACATCGGCACGAATGGTGATGGCGGTCATCCTCAGGGGGGAGACGATCCCCCCATCGGCCCCCCATTTCGACCGACCGGCTCCCTCCGCCCCCCGACGGAGGGCTACCCCTTCCCGTCCTGTGCCGCCACCGGAACCCGGGGCGCCACCACGGCGGCCCGGGCGTGCCGGCGGCGGAACAGGGCGGGCAGGCTCGGCGCGACGATGAAACCCTCGGCGCGCGCGCTCGCGATGCCGATCCGCGGAATCTCGCTGCTCTTCTCGAAGAGCAGGTAACGCGGCTCCCAGATCGGCCGGTACTTGGCATTGGCGCGGTACAGCGACTCGATCTGCCACCAGCGCGAGAAGAAACCCAGGGTCGAGCGCCACAGCCGCAGCACCGGGCCGGCGCCGAGGCGGGACCCGCGCTCGAAAACCGAGCGGAACATCGCGAAGTTCAACGACACCCGCTCCAGCCCGACCTCGTCGGCGCGCTGCAGCAGCTCGATGACCATGAATTCCATCAGGCCGTTCTCGGTGTCCCGGGCCCGGCGCATCAGGTCCAGCGAGAGCCCGTCCGGGCCCCACGGCACGAAGCTCAGCAGCGCCTTCAGCTCGCCGTCCCCGTCGTGGCACTCCAGCATCACGCAGCGGCCGTCGCCCGGGTCGCCGAGCCGGCCGAGCGCCATCGAGAAGCCGCGCTCGGTCGCCCCGTCGCGCCACTCGTCGGCCTTGGCCACCAGTTCGGCCATCTCCGCCTCCGAGATGGCCTCGTGCCGGCGGATCCGCACCGTGTACCCGGCCCGCTTGACCCGGTTGTAGGCCTGCCGGACCACCCGCATCGCACGGCCGTCCAGCGAGAACTCGTCCAGCTCGACGATCGCCTCGTCGCCCAGCTCCAGCGCGTCCAGCCCGTGCCGGGCGTAGATCACCCCGGCCTCCTCGGAGGCCCCCATCACGGCCGGCGCCCAGGCGTGCTCGCGGGCCTCGGACAGCCAGGCGTCGATCGCGCCCGGCCAGGCCTCCGGGTCGCCGATCGGGTCGCCGGAGGCGAGCGAGACGCCGCCGATCACCCGGTAGGTGACCGCCGCCTTGCCGCTGGGGGAGAAGACCACCGCCTTGTCCCGGCGCAGCGCGAAGTAGCCGAGCGAGTCCCGCTCGCCCTGCTTGTCCAGCAGGCCCCGCAGCTTCGCCTCGTCCTCGGCGGTGAGCAGTTCCTTGCCGCGCGGGCTACGGAAGGCCACGTACAGCACCAGCAGGAAGAGCACCGCGCCCATCGCGTTGATCGCGGCGTTCACCCAGGTCGGCGCTGCGATCACGGAACGCAGGTGCTCGGACGGGGTGATCGTGATCATCCGGCCGACCGAGTAGCGGAACAGGTCCCAGAAGCCGGCGCCGGTCAGCTCGTTGGTCATCCAGACCAGCAGCGCCCCGACCCCGCCGCCGAACGCCAGCCCGCCGACGAAGGTGGCCGCCGCGGTCTTCGGGTTGGAGCTGTCGCCCTTGGAGGTGAACTCCCTGCGCCCGACCAGCAGCGCCAGCACGAACAGGCAGGTCAGGATCGTGGAGAAGTAGTTGAGCGGGTGGGTGTCGAAGCGCTCGTTCGGCACCACCATGGCCGCCAGGTAGAGCAGTGCGAACATGCCGCCGAGCGCCGTGTTGAAGATCCACGCGGCCCGCTTGCGCCGCCGCATCGCGATCGCGAGGAACACCGAGAGCACCGCGCTGGCCAGCCCGGCGGTCATCAGGTACGGGGTGAAGTACTCACCCTCGTTGTGCTCGTAGACCTGGTCCCGGAAGGGCACCAGCAGCACCGTCGCCACGTTCAGCAGCGCGATCAGGCGCAGGTACCAGACGGAGACCGTGGCGGCCCTCGGGCCCCAGCGTTCGAGCACGCCGCCGGGCCGGGGCTCCTGGGTCGCGGCGGAAGGCTCCGACTTCACAGTGGACGACACAGCTCAATTCCAAACGATCAGATGGTGGGGCGCATCCGCAAACGGCCCGACGCCAGGCGCCCGCACGGCCCGACGGACTGACCGGCGACCTTTTCCCGGCCGACCGCCCGAGTGGAGAGGCAGCCGAAAAGGGTCAGCCAACTCCATGGTTCCTCACCGAAGCTGAGAATTGCGTGAACCGGGTAGCGGATTCCCACCCCCGCCGTTCGGCGGGGGTGAGCACCCCCCCGAGCGTTCGGCACCCCGCCCCCACTGCCCCTACGCTCAAGACGACCCACGCGGACCGCCCCGACCCGGCCGCCCGAACCGAGGAGGCACCATCACCACCACCCGCGTGCTGATCGTCGACGACGAGATCCTGGTCCGCTCCGGCCTCGGCCTGATCGTCGGCTCCGCCGGCGACCTCGAAGTGGTCGGCGACTGCTCCGGCGGACAGGCCGAGGAGTACGTCCAGCGGCTGCGTCCGCACGTGGTGCTGCTCGACATCCGGATGCCCGACCTCGACGGCATCTCCGTGCTGCGCCGCCTGCGCGCCCTGCCCGACCCGCCCGCCGTGGCGATGCTCACCACCTTCGACACCGACGACTACATCGGCACCGCGCTGCGGGCCGGCGCGTCCGGTTTCCTGCTCAAGGACACCGCCCCCGACCAGCTGGTGCACGCCGTCCGGGTGCTCGCGGCCGGCGGCAACATCCTCTCCCCGACCGTCACCCGCACCGTGATCGGCGGCTACGTGGACGGCGGCGGCCCGGACGCCGAGGCCACCTCGCTCGCCCGCACCCTCACCGGCCGCGAGCTCGACGTGCTCGCGCTGCTCGGCGAGGGCCTGTCCAACGCCGAGATCGCCGACCGGCTCTTCCTCGGCACCGGCACGGTCAAGGACCACATCAGCGCGATCCTCGGCAAGCTCGGCGCCGCCAACCGGGTCCAGGCCGCCGTGCTGGCCCACCGGGCCGGACTGGTCCGGCCCAAGCCCGGCGACGGGGCATGACGGCCGCCGACCAACTGCCGTCCGGACGGCTGCCGGCCTGGTGCACCGCCCCCTGGCTGATGCTGCTGCTGCCCGTCCTCTACTCCCTGCTGGACGCCGCCCTGGTCGTCCGGGACGCCGCGTGGTGGCAGGTGGCGCTGTCCACGCTGGCCGCCGTCGCCCTGCTCTGGCGCCGCCGCTTCCCGGTGCTGGCGCTGCTGCTCACCATGCCGGGCAGTTGGGTGGACGAGATCTGGCTGGCCCCGATCACGGCCGTCTACTCGGTGGCCGCCGAACGTCCCCACCCCCGGATCGTGATCCCCTGCGGCACCGTGTTCGCCCTGGTCGAGTTCTTCCACTGGCCGCTGCCCCAGGACGTCGTCGACCTCAGCCGGAACACCGCGCTGGACGCCATCCAGGCCGTGATGCTGGCCGCCGGACCGGCCGCCACCGGCCTGCTCGCCCGCACCCGGCGGGAGCTGGCCGCCCGCCTGGACGAGCTGACCCGCGGCCAGGAACGGGAGAGCCGGCTGCTCGCCGAACGGGTCCTGATCAGCGAGCGCGGCCGGCTCGCCCGGGAGATGCACGACGTGGTCTCGCACCAGGTCAGCCTGATCAGCATCCAGGCCGGCGCGCTCCAGGTGAGCAGCACCGACCCGGCCGCGGTGAGCGCCGCCCGCACCATCCGCGAACTGTCCGTCCGGACCCTGAACGAGTTGCGCCAGATGGTCGGGGTGCTGCGCGGCACCGGCGGCGGGCTGCCGGACGCCCCGCTCGCCCCGCAGCCCCGGCTGGCCGACCTGCCCCGGCTGATCGAGCAGAGCGGCCTGGCCGCCGACACCGAGCTGGTCCCCGGCGACCGCCCGTGGCCGGAGGCGGTCGAGCGGGCCGCCTACCGCACCGTCCAGGAGGCGCTCACCAACATCACCAAGTACGCGCCGGAGGCGGCGGTGCGCGTGCGGGTCCGGGCGAAGGGCCGCCGGCTGCGGGTCGAGGTCCGCAACGGGGCCCCGCCGGTGCACCCGGCCGAGACCCTGCCCGGCGGCGGCCACGGTCTGGTCGGCCTGCGCGAGCGCGCCCAGCTGCTGGGCGGCACCCTGACCGCCGGGCCGACCCCGGACGGCGGCTTCGAGGTCCGCGCCGACCTCCCGGCCGGCCAGGGCTGATCCGGCCCGGCCCACCGGGAACCCGGTGCCCGACCGCCCGGGGAGCCCGGGGAGAACGAGAAAGCCCCGCAGATCCGTAGATCTGCGGGGCTTCGCTGTGCGCGAGGGGGGAGTTGAACCCCCACGCCCTTTCGGGCACTGGAACCTGAATCCAGCGCGTCTGCCTATTCCGCCACCCGCGCATGGGTGTCGTCTTCATTGCCAGCCGATCTTCCGAACCGCTCGGTACCATCGGTACTTCGCGCTTCTTTGGACCGGCCTCCCTTTCGGGCGGCCCTTCCGACGTGGAAAACATTAGCACGACCTGGGGGGCTGCTCCGAATCCGTTGTCCGGCAGGCCCCACGGCATTCGAACGGACACCCGGCGAACGCCTGCGCGAATGCCGGAAGGGTGCCCCGTCGGGCACACCTGGCGTGCCGTGCCCGACATGCGTCACCCTGTGTGTCCGAGCCCACCCCCGGGCACCACACGGTCCGGGAACCGTACGGAAGGGCCCGGCGTGGATACGATCAGTACGGAAGTACCGCAAGTAGGAGGCGCGACCGGGTCCCCGACGGGCCGCGACCGGCAGGCAGGCGAACGAACCCTGGAAGGGGGTGCCCCATGGGAGTGCTGAAGAAGTTCGAGCAGCGACTCGAGGGTCTCGTCAACGGCACCTTCGCGAAGGTGTTCAAGTCCGAGGTCCAGCCCGTGGAGATCGCCGGAGCGCTGCAGCGCGAGTGCGACAACAACGCGAGCATCTGGAACCGCGACCGCACCGTCGTGCCGAACGACTTCATCGTCGAACTGAGCCCGCACGACCACGAGCGGCTCAGCCCCTACTCCGGGCAGCTCGGCACCGAGCTGGCCGGCATGGTCCGCGAGTACGCGGAGGCCCAGCGGTACACCTTCATGGGCCCGCTCCAGGTGAACCTGGAGAAGGCCGACGACCTGGACACCGGCCTGTACCGGGTGCGCAGCCGCACCCTCGCCGCCGAGGAGCCCCAGCAGCAGCAGTACCCGCCGCAGCAGCCCGGCTACGACCGTCCGCCGGCCGCTCCGGCCCCCGGCGCACCGTGGCAGCAGCCCGGCGCCGGCCAGTACAACGCGCCCCCGCCGCCGGCCGCGCCCCCCGCGATGCCCCCGGGCCCGCCCGCGCCCGCCGGCGGGAACGTCCGGGCCTTCCCCGGCTCCGGCCACGGCGGCACCGCGATGCGCCGCTGGGTCGAGGTGAACGGCACCCGGTACCAGATCTCCGGTTCGGCCTGCGTGCTCGGCCGGTCCACCGAGGCGGACGTGCGGATCGACGACCCCGGGGTCTCCCGCAAGCACGCCGAGATCCGGCCCGGCACTCCTTCGATGGTGCTGGACCTGGGCTCCACCAACGGGATCGTGGTGGACGGACAGCACACCCAGCGCGCTACGCTCCGCGACGGCTCGCGAATCGTCGTGGGCTCCACCACCATCGTCTACCGGCAGGTCGAAGGGTAGTGTCCGAATTGTTCGCGCGCCTCGCTCACCGACTGGCGGGACGGTCATGTCAGAACTGACCCTCACGGTCATGCGTCTGGGCTTCCTGGCCGTGCTGTGGCTGTTCGTCATCGTCGCGATCCAGGTGATCCGCAGCGACCTGTTCGGCACCAAGGTGAACCCGCGGTCCTCCCGCCGCGGCACCGGCGTCGCGACGGGCGGCGGCGCGGCCACCACGACCGCCGCCCGCGCCGCGGCACCCGCCCCGGCACCGCCCGCGGCGGGCCAGACCCAGGGCGGCGGCGGCCGCCGCCGCGGCGGTCCGACCCAGCTCGTCGTGGTCCAGGGCTCGCTGGCCGGCACCACGGTGGCGCTCCAGGGCCAGACCATCACGCTCGGCCGCGCGCACGACTCCACCATCGTGCTGGACGACGACTACGCGTCCTCCCGGCATGCCAGGATCTATCCGGATCAGACTGGGCAGTGGACGGTCGAGGATCTAGGCTCCACCAACGGCACCTATCTGGACCGGCAGCGCCTGACCGCGCCCACTCCGCTCCAGCCGGGCATGCCGATCCGTATCGGCAGGACCGTCATCGAACTGCGGAAGTAGTAGCGCATGAGGGACAGCATCCCGTCCATGACCCAGAGGGGGGCACAGGTCGCATGACCCTGGTGCTGCGCTTCGCCGCCGGCTCCCACAAGGGACTGATCCGGGAGGGGAACGAGGACTCCGGCTACGCCGGGCCGCGGCTGCTGGCCGTGGCCGACGGCATGGGCGGCGCCGCGGCCGGCGAGGTCGCTTCCTCCGAGGTGCTCGGCTCGATCGTCCGGCTCGACGAGGACGTGCCGGGCGCCGACCTGCTGACCCTGCTGGGCGACGCCGTCCAGGGCGCCAACGACCGGCTCCGGCAGATGGTCGAGGAGGACCCGCAGCTGGAGGGCATGGGCTGCACCCTGACGGCCATGCTGTGGACGGGCCAGCGGATGGGCATGGTGCACGTCGGCGACTCCCGCGCCTACCTGCTGCGCGACGGTTCGCTGGCGCAGATCACCCAGGACCACACCTGGGTGCAGCGCCTGGTCGACGAGGGCCGGATCACGCCCGAGGAGGCCGAGACCCACCCGCAGCGCTCGCTGCTGATGCGGGCGCTGGACGGCCGCGGCCAGGTCGAGCCCGACCTGTCGATCCGCGAGGTCCGGGCCGGCGACCGCTACCTGATCTGCTCCGACGGCCTCTCCGGTCCGGTCAGCCACCAGACCCTCCAGGACACCCTGGGCAGCTACTACTCGCCCGAGCAGACCGTGCAGGAGCTGATCCAGCTCGCACTGCGCGGCGGCGGCCCGGACAACATCACCTGCATCGTGGCGGACGTCATCGACGTCGGCGCCACGGACACCATGAGCGGCCAGTTCAACGACGTCCCGGTGGTGGTCGGCGCGGTCGCCGACGCCCCGCCGTCCTCGGCCGCCGCCGACCGCTCGATCGCGGACACCCCGGCCGGCCGCGCCGCCGGCCTCGGCCGCGGCCCCCAAGGAGCCTTCGGCCCCGCCGAGGGCTACGAGGAGGGCTTCGGCACCGCACCGGACGGCTTCGGCCCCGCCGAGGGCTACGAGGGCGGGTACGGCTACGGCTCCGGCGAGCCCTCGGTGTACGGCACCGAGGACTTCGACGAGGAGCAGCCCCCGAAGCGCAAGCGCAAGGGCCTGACGATCTCGGTGGCCGCCCTGGTCGCGCTCGGCCTGCTCGGTGGCGCCGGCTGGTTCGGCTACCAGTGGACCCAGGACCAGTACTACGTCGGCACCCAGAACGACCACGTCGCGATCTACCAGGGCATCAACCAGAACCTGGCCGGGCTGAGCCTGTCCTCGGTGCACTCCGCGTACAGCCAGATCCAGCTGAAGTGGCTGCCCGAGGACCAGCAGGCGCACGTGAAGCGGACCATCTCGGTCGGCAGCCTCAACGACGCCCAGTCGACGGTCAACGAGCTCGACAACTGGGTCCAGCTCTGCCGCCGGGCCGCCAAGCCCGCCGCCCAGGCCACTCCGGCCCCCGGCCAGGCCGCCCCGGCCGCATACCTGGCGACCACGCCGACCCCGACCGAGAAGAAGGTCCTCCCGGGCGCCACGGCACCGAGCACCGCGCCCGCGACCACGCCGGCGCCGACCGCTCCGGCGACGCCGGTCCCGGCACCGAGCGCCACCCCGCCGGCCGCCGGCGCCCAGGGCGACGCCCCGTTGACCGACGACGAGCTCAGCCGGGCCAACGCCTGCCCGAAGCAGTGACGTCCGTGATCCGACCCAGGACCGCCCCGAGCGGGCGTGCCGGCCGTCAGGGAGCGGTCACCACGTGAGCAGCTACGACCTGAGCGAACAGCCCACCCGGGCCGGCCGCCGCCGGGCGGCGGCGGAGCGTGCCATCCCCCGACGGCGGGGCAACACCACCATCTCCCCGCAGGAGGCGCCCAACCGGCGCAACACCGAACTGGCCCTGCTGGTCTTCGCGGTGCTGCTGCCGGTCCTCGCGTACGCCAACGTCGGCCTCGCGATGGACGGCAAGCTTCCCGCCGGCATGCTCGGTTACGGGCTCGGCATGGGCGCCCTGGCGCTGGTCGCGCACCTGCTGGTGCGCCGCTTCGCGCCGTACGCGGACCCGCTGATGCTGCCGATCGCCACCCTGCTGAACGGGCTCGGGGTGGTGATGATCTGGCGGCTGGACAAGGCGGGCAAGCTGCTCCGGGGCAACTACCCGGCGGCCGAGAACCAGCTGATGTGGTCGGCCCTCGGGATCGCCGGCTTCATCGGGGTGATGGTCCTGCTGAAGGACCACCGGGTGCTCCAGCGCTACACCTACATCTCGATGGTGGTCGCCCTGGTGCTGCTCGCCGCGCCGGCCTTCTTCCCGTCCCGGGCGGAGGACTTCGGCGCGAAGATCTGGATCCGGATGGGCAGCTTCTCCATCCAGCCCGGCGAGTTCGCCAAGATCGTCCTGACCGTGTTCTTCGCCGGGTACCTGATGGTCAAGCGGGACGCCCTGGCGCTGGCCAGCCGCCGGTTCATGGGCCTGTACCTGCCGCGCGGCCGCGACCTCGGCCCGATCATCGTGATCTGGCTGCTCAGCCTGCTGATCCTGATCTTCGAGAACGACCTGGGCACGTCCTTCCTGTTCTTCGGGCTGTTCGTGGTGATGCTCTACGTCGCCACCGAGCGGACCAGCTGGATCCTGTTCGGCCTGCTGATGTCGGTCGGCGGCGCGGTCGCGGTCGCCTCGACCGCCAGCCACGTGAAGGTCCGCATCGACGCCTGGCTCGACCCGATGGCCGCCTTCGGCCCGAACCCGCCGAAGGGCGCCACCGAGCAGATCGGCCAGTCGCTGATGGCGCTCGGCTCCGGCGGGGTCACCGGCTCGGGCCTGGGCCAGGGGCGTTCCTGGCTGATCGCCTTCGCCGCCAAGAGCGACTTCATCCTGGGATCCTTCGGCGAGGAACTCGGGCTGACCGGCCTGATGGCGATCTTCCTGCTGTACGCGCTGCTGGTGCAGCGCGGTCTGCGCACCGCGCTCGCCGCCCGCGACCCGTTCGGCAAGCTGTTCGCCGTCGGCCTCTCCTCGGCGATGGCGATCCAGGTCTTCGTCGTCGCCGGCGGTGTCACCGGGCTGATCCCGCTCACCGGTATGACCATGCCGTTCCTCGCGCAGGGCGGTTCGTCCGTGGTCGCCAACTGGGCGCTGGTCGCGATCCTGCTGAAGATCAGCGACAGCGCCCGCCGACCCGGGGTCGAACCGGCCCCGGCGCCCGAGGGCCAGGGAGGACCCGTCCGATGAACAAGCCGATCCGCCGGGTCTCGATCTTCTGCCTCGTGCTGATCCTGGCCCTGATGGTGCGCACCAACTGGGTGCAGGGCGTCCAGGCCGAGTCCTGGGCCACCAACAAGAACAACAAGCGCCAGCTGTACGACCGGTACGCCCACCCGCGCGGCAACATCATCGTCAGCGGCCAGCCGGTCACCAGGTCCGACTTCGTCGACGGCCTGCGCTACAAGTACAAGCGCTCCTGGGTCGACGGCCCGATGTACGCCCCGGTGACCGGCTACTCCTCCCAGGCCTACGGCTCCAGCCAGCTGGAGAACCTGGAGGACGGCATCCTCTCCGGCACCGACGACCGGCTGTTCTTCCGCAACACCCTGGACATGCTGACCGGCGAGCAGAAGCGCGGCGGCGACGTCGTCACCACCATCAACGCCAAGGTCCAGAAGGCCGCCTTCGACGCGATGGGCAACAAGAAGGGCGCGGTGGTCGCGGTCGACCCGAAGACCGGCGCGATCCTCGGGCTGGTCTCCACCCCGTCCTACGACCCCGGGACCTTCGCCGGCGGCGAGAAGGCCGACCAGGACGCCTGGAAGGCCCTCGACGCGGACCCGAACAAGCCGACGCTCAACCGGGCGCTGAAGGAGACCTATCCGCCCGGCTCGACCTTCAAGCTGGTCACCGCGACCGCGGCGTTCGAGAACGGCCGCTACCAGGGCATCGACGACCCCACCGACACGCCCGAGCCGTACATCCTGCCCGGCACGAACACCCAGCTGAAGAACGAGAGCCCGAACGAGCGCTGCGAGAACGCCACCGTCAAGTCCGGGATGGACCAGTCCTGCAACACGGTCTTCGCCAAGATGGGCGCCGACCTGGGCAAGGAGCGGATGCGGGCGCAGGCCGAGAAGTTCGGCTTCAACAGCACGATCGACACCCCGGTCCGCTCCGAGAAGAGCGTCTTCCCGGACAGCGCGAGCCTGGACGGCACCGCCCAGGACTCGATCGGCCAGCACGACACCCGCGCCACCCCGCTCCAGATGGCCATGGTCTCCGCCGCGATCGCCAACAACGGCAGCCTGATGCAGCCGTACCTGGTGGCCGAGGAGCGCTCGGCCACGCTGACCACCGTCTCCAAGCACACCGAGAAGCAGTTCTCCCAGGCGATGAGCGCGGACACCGCGAAGAAGATGCAGGACCTGATGGTCTCGGTGGTCGAGAACGGGACCGGCACCAACGCCAAGATCCCCGGCCTCCAGGTCGGCGGCAAGACCGGCACCGCGCAGCACGGCGAGGACAACGCCGGGCTGCCGTTCGCCTGGTTCACGTCCTGGGCCAAGACCCCGGACGGCCAGTCGGTCGCGGTCGCGGTGGTGGTCGAGGACGGCTCCCAGAACCGGGACGGGATCAGCGGCGGCCGGCTCGCGGCGCCGATCGCCAAGGCGGTGATGCAGGCCGCACTCGGCAAGTAGGAGCGCCGGTCCGGGGTGAGGGGAATGTCACGATGGCCAGTCCCGTCCGGATACCGGTCTGATATCGGCCGACGGCTGACTCAGGCCCGGTGCGGCACGACCGGTAGCGTATCCGCCAGCAGCGGGTGTGCCCGTTGCCGCCCGCGAGGCACCGAACGGCCCGGCCGGAGAACGGTCGCGGACCGCGCGGAGTCACCCAGGAGCGTGCGGGGACACCTACGTCACAACCTCACCGGCGGGTGAGGGAGAGGGTCGGAAGTATGGAAGAGCCTCGTCGCCTCGGCGGCAGGTACGAGCTCGGCGGCGTCCTCGGACGCGGCGGCATGGCCGAGGTGTACCTCGGCCATGACACCCGGCTCGGCCGCTCCGTCGCAGTGAAGACGCTCCGGGCCGACATGGCCCGGGATCCGTCGTTCCAGGCCCGCTTCCGCCGTGAGGCGCAGTCCGCGGCGTCCCTGAACCACCCCGCGATCGTCGCCGTGTACGACACGGGCGAGGACTACATCGACGGCATCTCCATCCCGTACATCGTGATGGAGTACGTCGAGGGGTCCACGCTGCGCGAGCTGCTGCACTCCGGCCGACGGCTGCTGCCCGAGCGGGCGCTGGAGATGACCATCGGCATCCTCCAGGCCCTGGAGTACTCGCACCGGGCCGGCATCGTGCACCGCGACATCAAGCCGGCCAACGTGATGCTGACCCGGCAGGGCAACGTCAAGGTGATGGACTTCGGCATCGCCCGTGCGATGGGTGACGCCGGGATGACCATGACGCAGACCTCGGCCGTCATCGGCACCGCCCAGTACCTCTCCCCCGAGCAGGCCAAGGGCGAGCAGGTCGACGCCCGTTCCGACCTCTACTCCACCGGCTGCCTGCTCTACGAGCTGCTGACCGTCCGCCCGCCGTTCGTCGGCGACTCACCGGTCGCGGTGGCCTACCAGCACGTCCGGGAGGAGCCGCAGCCGCCGTCCGTCTTCGACCCCGAGGTGCGCCCCGAGGTCGACGCGATCGTGCTGAAGGCGCTCGCCAAGGACCGCGACTACCGCTACCAGACCGCCGACGAGATGCGCGACGACATCGAGCGCTTCCTCGACGGCCTGCCGGTGGCCGCCGCCCAGCAGGCCGCGTACGGCATGGGAGCGGCCGGCTACGGCTACGACCAGAACGGCTACCCGCAGCAGCACGACCCGTACGGCCAGACCAACGTGCTGCCGCAGCAGCCCGGCGGCGGCCCGACCGCCCTCCTGCCGCAGGCCTCCGGACAGCCCGGCTACCCGCAGCAGGGCGGCTACCAGGACGACGGCTACGGGCAGACCTACGCCGGCGCCGCGGGCGGCGGCAACGACGACGGCTACGGCCGCGGCGGCCGGCGGGGCGAGGACCAGCCGAAGAAGAGCAACACCTCCTGGATCGTGCTGGCGGTGGCCGCCGTGCTGGTCCTGGTCGGCACCTTCTTCGTCGCCCAGGCGATGTTCGCCGACAAGGCGAAGCCGGACCCGCCGAAGGTCACCGCGCCGAACCTGGTCGGCAAGACCCTGGCCGAGGCCAAGACGGCCGCCACCGGGGCCGGTCCCAAGCTGGTGGTGACCGAGGGCGAGAAGGTCGCCTGCCCGGACACCAACATCAAGAAGGACCAGGTCTGCACCCAGAACCCGGCGTCGGGCACCCAGGTCGCCGAGACCGCGACCATCACGGTGCAGATCTCCTCGGGCCCGGCCAAGGCGCCGGTCCCCAGCGTGGTCGGCAAGCCCAAGGACCAGGCCACCAAGGCCCTCAACGACCTCGGCTTCGCCAACGTCACCACCGAGTACAAGGACGACGACACCGCGGCGCAGGACACCGTCACCGCCCAGGACCCGGCGGCCAACGCGTCCGTCGACCCGAACACCCCGATCAAGCTGACGGTGTCGCAGGGCAAGGCCAAGGTCAACGTGCCGAACGTGGTCGGCGCCCAGAAGGAGGACGCGCAGAACACCCTCCAGGGCCTCGGCTTCCAGGTGGACGCGTCGAAGACCGCGACGACCAACGACCCGACCAAGGTCAACACCGTCGCCTCGCAGTCGGTCCAGGCCAACACCAAGGCCCCGGCCAACACCAAGATCTCGCTGACGATCTTCAAGGCGCAGGAGAAGGTCCAGGTCCCGCCGCTGGCCAACGTCAAGCTCGGCGACGCCGCGAACCAACTGAAGGCGCTCGGCCTGACCTACTCCGTGGTCAACGGCCAGCCGGACCCGAACGCGACGGTGCAGCAGAGCAACCCGCCGGCCGGCACCGCGGTCGACCCGAACACCCAGATCCAGCTGTGGATCAAGGCGGCCGAGCCGCCCAAAGGGGGCGACCCCACCACCACACCCCCCAAAGGGGACCACTAGGCCTCCCATATTCCCCTGGTTCGACTGAACCGGGGACGGGAGGCCGGGTAACCCCCCAGCACCCCGGAGGGCCCGCCGCGAAGCTCGCGGCGGGCCCTCGGGCGTTCGTCCGGCCGTTCGTCCGGCCGTTCCGGCTCAGCCGCGCAGCTCCGGCGGCGGGGTGCGGTTGGCGTCCATGTCGTCCACCCGCACCAGGCTGCCCCAGACGGCCATCCGGTAGCGCGAGGTGTACACCGGCGTGCAGGTGGTCAGGGTGATGTAGCGGCCGGGGCCGGCGTAGCCGGAGCGGGCCGGGACGGGCGCCACGATGCCGGTGTCGTACTTGGAGGTCTCCGCCAGGGTGTTGTCGACCCGGTAGACGTACCACTTGTCCTTGGTCTCGACCACGATCGCGGCGCCCTTGTGGACGGCGTCCAGGTCGTGGAACTTGGCGCCGTGGCCGTCCCGGTGGGCGGCCAGCGAGAAGTTGCCCTGCTCGTCCCAGGGCATCGCGGCCTTGTACGGCTGCTCGTAGACGCCCGCCACGCCCTCGTCCAGGACGTCGGTGGAGGTGCCCATCCGGATCAGCACCTGGAAGTTCCGGCCCATCGCCGGGACGTGCAGGAAGCCGACGTCGTCCCCGGCCGCGAACTGCCTCGGCCCGGCCGCGGCGCCGTTGGAGCCGGGCGGACCGGCGGACGGGTCCGCGCCGGGAGCGGGGGCGGGCGCGCCACCGGGCGCGGCCGACGGGCCGGCGGTCGGGCCCGCGGCCCAGCTCCCGCGCAGCCGGTCGGCGGCCTCGGAGGCCGCGCGGTCCGCCTGCACGTTGGTCCACCACAGCGAGTAGGCCACGAACAGGCCGAGCACCAGGCCCATCGTGATCAGCAGCTCGCCGAACACCCCGAGCGCCACCAGCGCCCGGCTCCGCCCCCGTCCGCCCCCCGGTGGGGGCGTCGGGAAGGCTTCCTCCACCGGTTCGGCCGATTGCTCGGTGTCGTCCTGCATCTGCGGTGCTCCCCCTCCGGGCCGGGCGGCAGGGCGGCTACCCGCCCGTGATCGCGGCCGGTTTGCCTTGGGCGCGCGGCCGTTCCTCGATCATCTTGCCAAAAACGATGAGACGGAACTTGGAGGTGAACTCCGGGGTGCAGGTCGTCAACGTGATGTAGCGGCCAGGACCGGTGTACCCGGCGCCGTTCGGCACCGGCTTGATCACGCTCACGTTGTTGGGGGAGGTCTCCGGGATGCCCCCGGTGACCTCGTAGGTGTAGTAGCCCGCCGCGGTCTCCACCACGATCTTGTCGCCCTTGCCGAGCTCGTTGATGTACCGGAACGGCTCGCCGTGGGTGTTGCGGTGGGCGGCCAGCGCGAAGTTGCCCGCCTTGTCGGCCGGCATCCCGGTGCCGGCGTAGTGGCCGACCAGGCCCTTGTCGAGCACGGCCGACTTGGAGGTGCCCTCGGCGATCGGGAACTTCAGCCCCAGCTTGGGCAGGTGGACGATGGCGAAGCCCTTGCCGGGCTCGAAGACCTCGGGCTTGTTCGGGTCCGGGGCCGGCTGCCCGGGCTGCGCGGGCGGCGGGGCCGCGTCGAACTGCTGCTCCAGCCGGTTGCGCGCCCCGTCGGCGGCCGCGTCGGCCTGCACGTTGGTCCACCAGAGCTGGTAGGCGACGAAGAACAGCATCACCAGGCCGAGCGTGATGCACAGTTCGCCGACGCCCCGGGCGGCCACCACCAGCGGGGACTCCTTGGGCCGCACCCGCCCGGCCGCGTGGCCCTTCGCCCGGCGCCGTCCGTTGCCGGAGCGCAGCGAGGTGCGGCCCTGGGCGGCGCGGCGGCGCTCGGCCCGGCCGCCGGTGGGCGGGGCGGCTTCGTCGGCCGACGCGCCGGCGCCGAGGTCGGCGGGCAACCGCAGCTGGAGGGTCTGGTCGGGCAGCCAGGGGTACTCGGGCCCGTCCACGATGGGCTCCTGGGCCTGCTCGTACACGCCCCAGGCGTCCTCGGGCACGGTCTGCGCCGGGTACCCCGGCTGGTACGGCGCCCCGCCGGCGCCGTCGTCCCGGTGCCCGCCGTACTGCTGCACGGTGCCGTACGGATCCGCCTCCGGCTGGAAGCGCCCGTCCGGACGCAGCGCGGTCACGCCGGTCAGCCCCGGCCGATCACCGGGGCGAGCCCGGCCGACCGGTCGACCGCCTGCGGGAAGCCGCACTCCGCCAGCCAGTTGGCGAGCATCCGGTGCCCACCCTCGGTGAGCACCGACTCGGGGTGGAACTGCACGCCCTCGACCAGCAGTTCACGGTGCCTCAGGCCCATGATCACGCCGCTCTCGGTGCGCGCGGTGACCACCAACTCGGCCGGGACGGTGGCCGGTTCGACCGCGAGCGAGTGGTAGCGGGTCGCGGTCAGCGGCGAGGGCAGGCCGGCGAACACCCCGCCGTCCTCGTGCTCGACCGGAGAGGTCTTGCCGTGCAGCAGCTCCGGCGCCCGGCCGACCACCGCGCCGTACGCGGCCGCGATCGACTGGAGGCCCAGGCAGACGCCGAACACCGGCAGCCCGATCCGCGCGCAGTGGTGCACCATCTCGATGCAGACCCCGGCCTCCTCCGGGCCGCCGGGCCCGGGGGAGAGCAGCACCCCGTCGAAGCCCTCCGTGCCGTCACGGCGGACGGCGTGGTCGACCGTCACCTCGTCGTTGCGCACCACCTCGCAGGTGGCGCCGAGCTGGTACAGGTACTGGACCAGGTTGAAGACGAAGCTGTCGTAGTTGTCCACCACCAGGATGCGGGGCGGGGTCGGCGGGGTCGTCATGCGCGCGTGGTCTCCGTGGGGTGCGGTGCTGGAAGGGGTGCCGGGGCCGGCGGCTCAGCCGGTCGTGGCGCCGTCGCCGCCGTCCACCGTGACGTCGCCGAAGGGGAGCAGTGGTTCCGCCCACGGGAAGACGTAGGTGAAGAGGACGTAGACGATCCCCAGCACGAGGAGCAGCGAGATGACGGCCCGGACCAGGGTGTTACCCGGGAGGTGACGCCAGATCCAGCCGTACATGGTGCTCCCTCGACGTAGCGGACTGGGGTCAAGAGTAGACCCGCCGCCCGCGGCCGCGGGGCAGGTCCGCTACTGCCGGCCGTCCGCGGAACGCAGCTCGGTGGTGCCGGAGTACCCGGGCAGGGCCAGCTCGCCGCTCTCCTGGACCTTCCAGCCCAGCCCGTAGGCCTGGACGTACTGGAGGTAGTTGCGGATCGTCGGGTCCGCCTCGACGGCCGAGCGCAGCGCGTCGGTCCTCCCCACGGCCTTGACCACGTACGGCGGGGAGTAGACCCGGCCCTGGAGCAGCAGGGTGTTGCCGACGCAGCGGACGGCGCTGGTGGAGATCAGCCGCTGGTCCATCACCTGGACGCCCTCGGCGCCGCCCCGCCACAGCGCGTTGACCACGGCCTGGATGTCCTGCTGGTGGATGACCAGGTCGTTGACGCCGGGCTCGGGCACCCCGGGGATGCGGGCGGTGGCGTTCGGCGGGGCGTCGTTGAGGGTGACGGTCAGCCCGCCGCCCTGGAGCGGCTCCAAGGCGGCCCCGGAGCGCAGCCCGCCCAGCTGGGCGGCGTCGGCGGGGTCGTGGCCCTGCTGCTCGGTGAGCTCCTGGGCACGGGCCTGGAGGTCGGCGAGCTGGGACTGCGCCTGCTGGTTCTGCGCGCTGCGCTGGCGGACCACGTCGCCGAGGCTGAGCAGCGAGTTGTCGGTCCGCAGGTCGGTGCCGCGGGCGGTCTGCGCGCTGATGTAGAAGAGCAGACCGGCGAGCGCGAAGACGGCGCAGGTCAGGGCACGTCCGACAATTCGGGTGCCGGAGCGGCGGGTACCGGCCGACTCAGGGGGAATCGACAAATTAGTCACCGTACCCTTATCTCCTGAAGACCCGCCGAGCCACTACGCTAACGGACGCCGGTGGCATGCGGCGGAGTGGTCCCCAGGGCGTTCTCCCCGCAGTCGGCGCCGGCAGACTCGCCCGCTGCACGTCCGCGCGGTCTCACAGCGCATCGACAGGAGAGCTCCTCGTGCCGAAGTCCCGACTCCGCAAGAAGTCCGACTACACCCCGCCGACGACGGCCACGGTGAAGATCAGTTCGGGCCGTAGTTGGGTCGCGCCGCTGATGCTGGCGATGTTCCTGATCGGGCTGGTGTGGATCGTCACCTACTACGTGACCAGCGGCAGCTACCCGGTCGAGAGCTGGCGGAACTGGAACATCCTGGTCGGCTTCGGCTTCATCGCCGCCGGCTTCGGCGTCTCCACCCAGTGGAAGTGACGGCCCGCCCGTCCTGAGGCTCGGCTTCGAGCCGTCCCCCGCCGCTTCGGATCGTCGGCCCCGGAGCGGCGGTCAGGCATGTCCGGAGCCGGACGGAGAGCCGTTCCGGTCATCCCCATCATCGGGCTGTCCCGCTTATCCACATGGTTATCCACACTGGGGAAAAGTCCCCCCAGCCTGTGGATAACTTTTCCGCCCGCGACTTTCCACAGCTGTGCACAACCGCCCGGAAACGGGAGAACCGCACAGCAGGACACGCGTAGAACAACAGTCCACCACCGGATGGCCGCACAGCCCGTGCACAGCCCCGCACCCGCTGTGGACAAACGTCCGAGGGATCAGGCCCCGTAGAGGGCCATCCCGGCGAGCAGCATCCCCGCCTCGACGGCCACCGCACCCGCCACCGCCAGCGCCTGGACCAGGCCTCGGCGCTCACGCGGGGCGTACATCAGGCCGGCCGCCGTCAGCGAGCCGAGCAGCAGTCCGCCGAGGTGCGCCCGCCAGTCGATGCCGGGCCGGGAGAAGGTGACGATCAGGTTGAAGACCAGGAACGCCATCGCCGGGCCGAGCGGGCCCCGGTTCCGCAGCTGCATCACGATCGTGGCGCCGATCAGCCCGAAGATCGCCCCGGAGGCGCCCACCGAGTTCATCCAGTCGCCGGCCACCACGAAGGCGAAGGCGCTGCCGCCCAGGCCGGAGACCAGGTAGAGGGCCAGGAAGCGCAGCCTGCCGAGCGCCTGCTCCAGCGACGGGCCGAGCCAGTACAGCACCAGCATGTTCATCCCGACGTGCCACCACTCCAGGTGCAGGAAGGTGGCGGTCAGCAGCCGGTACCACTGGTGCGGGCCGTCGGCGATGCCCGCCGGGCCGCCGAGGATGTCCCGTCCGGCGCTGAACAGCGACCAGGTCTGGCCCAGCCGCGGGGTCAGCACGTAGGCCGCCAGCACCCAGACCAGGATGTTGATCCCGATCAGCAGCCGGGTGACCAGCCCGCCGTCGGCGGACAGCGCGCCACCGAACCGGGTGGTCGCCTGCCGCGACCCGGCGTGACCGGCGCCGACGCACTCCGGGCACTGGAAGCCCACCGAGGCGGCCACCATGCATTGCGGGCAGATCGGCCGCTCACAGCGGGTGCAGGAGATCCCGGTGGGGGTCTGCGGGTGCCGGTGGCAGCCGGGCGGTCCGGCCTCCGGGGACCGATCGGCCGCCGGCCTCGGCTCGTCCGGGAGCATCAGCGGGGTCCCCTTCCCGTACACGGCCTCCAAAGCCGCCAGCCTACTGCCGCACCGCCCTTCCCGGCCCCGTTCCCCCCGAGGCCGCCCCGCAGGGGCCGTGCCCGGCCCGGCCCGCCCTCCCCGGGTTTCCCCTCTCCCCTGCCGCCCCGCGGGGGCCCACGCCCGGCCCAACCCGACATGCCCCTGGACAAATCAGGATGCATGATCAGCATTCAGGTGGATATGTGCATAAAGGACGCCACCCAGGAGGAGAGACTCGTGAGCTTTTCGGATTCGGCCCGAGAGACGGCCACCAGGACCCGGGACACCGCCGCACAGTTCGCGGACGGCGCCAAGCAGCGCCTCGGCCCGGCCTTGGACGCCTTCGGCCCGAAGGCCTCCCAGGCCGCCCACAACCTCCGCATCCAGTACGACAAGCATCTGGCCCCCCAGTTCGGCCAGGCCTTCGCCAATCTGTCGCCCGAGGCCCAGCAGAACACCCTGAAGGCCCTCCACCGGGCCCAGGAGGCCGCCCTGGCGGCCCGTCTGTCCGCCACCCGGGCCGCCGACCAGGCGCGCTCCAGCGTCGGCCCCAGGGTCGCCCAGGCGGTCGATCAGGCCCGCACCACCGTCGGCCCGATGGCCCAGGAGGCCCAGGCCCGCGGCGCCGCCGCGCTGACCGCCCTCCAGGGCAACGTCAGCTCGGCCGAGATCAGCGAGCTCGCCGCCCGGAACGCCAGGAAGGAGCGCTGCGACCGCCTGGCCACCGGTCTCGCCGTGGCCGGCCTGCTGGCGATCGGCAGCGGCGTCGTGATCTGGCAGTGGTGGCGGCGGCACAGCAACCCGGAGTGGCTGGTCGAGCCCCCGGCCCCGGAGGAGCCCCGTCCGGCCGGCGCCCACGCCGCCTCCATCCCGCTGAACGGCTCCGGAGCCGCCGAGGCCCCGGTCACCGAGAACGGCGGCCCGGCCGCCGAGAACGGCCCCGAGTCGTCCTGACCGGGCGGAAATC